>CAZWGW010000376.1:0-6964 GCA_964633565.1 uncultured Planctomycetaceae bacterium | reverse complement strand
GGGCGAACGGGTGTTCGTGTTCACCGTCGACCGGGAGCTGCTGAACGGAAGATGAGGCGACAGGACGAGACTCGCCGAAGGGTGATCGACGCTCCCTTGAAAGCGGCGCGGTAGCCCTGGCATGCTGGAGCCATGGCCGGTCGCACCCTTGAGCGCCTCTCGTTCGACAACAGCTACGCCCGTTTGCCGGCCGCGTTCTACGCCAAACTGAACCCGACGCCGTTCCAGTCGCCACCGTACCAGATCCATGCCAATCCCCATGCCGCTCGACTGATCGATCTTGATCAGGAAGAATGTAAACGGCCGGAGTTTGCCGGAGTCTTCGGCGGGAGCATGCTCGCACCGGGCATGGACCCGCTCGCCATGCTCTATGCCGGGCATCAGTTTGGGGTCTATGTGCCCCAGCTCGGCGACGGCCGGGCGATCTTGTTGGGCGAAGTGAAAAACGAACGCGGCGAGCGCTGGGATTTGCACCTCAAAGGCGCCGGCCTGACGCCGTTCTCACGGGATGGAGACGGGCGCGCCGTCTTGCGCTCGACGATCCGAGAATATCTCTGCTGTGCGGCGATGCAGGGTCTGGGTATCCCGACCACCCAAGCGCTCTGTCTCGTCGGCAGCGACGACAAGGTGTATCGAGAACAGATCGAAACCGGGGCGATGTTGGTGAGGATGGCTCCCTCTCACGTCCGCTTCGGCACGTTCGAGATTTTCTATTATCGAAAGCAGCACGAGCATCTCAAGACCTTAGCCGACTACGTCATTGCGGAGCATTATCCGCACCTCTCCGGAGCGGCAGACCGGTATGCGCGGTTCTTCACCGAGGTCGTGGAGCGGACAGCCAAGCTGATTGCATGCTGGCAGGCGGTCGGCTGGGCACACGGTGTCATGAACACCGACAACATGTCGATCCTGGGCCTGACCCTCGATTACGGCCCCTATGGCTTCATGGACGACTACGACGCCGGCTTCATCTGCAATCATTCCGACCACAACGGACGCTACGCGTTCAATCAGCAGCCGTACATCGGGCTATGGAATCTCAGCTGTCTCGCGCAAGCGCTCCTTCCCTTGGCGGAAAAGGAGGCATTGAAAGCCGGGCTCGATGCCTACACGCCGACCTTCGAAAAGGAATACCTGGCGCTCATGCGGGCCAAGTTGGGGTTGCTGCAGGAGAGATCGGAAGACGACGAACTGATCCACGGCTGGCTTGGGCTCCTGCAAGGCAGCCACACGGATTACACGATCGTCTTTCGTGAACTAGGCACATTCTCGTCCGATGATGGCGTGACGAACGAGAAGCTCAGCGAGCATGTTCTGAACCGCGAGCGCTTCGACGAATGGGCCGTCCGCTATCGTGATCGTCTGCGGGTCGAAGAGAGTCGTGATGGCGAACGGCGGGCGCGCATGGACCGGGTGAATCCCAAGTACGTGTTGCGCAACTACCTGGCCCAAGTCGCGATTGAAAAGGCCAAACAGAAGGACTTCACCGAGATCGACCGGTTGTTCAACCTGCTGCAAAACCCCTACGCCGACCAACCGGGGATGGACGCCTACGCGGCTCCTCCGCCGAATTGGGGCAAACATTTGTCCGTGAGTTGCTCATCTTAGCGGCCGTCCCTCGTCGGCATCGTTCCTGCTCTTTGGTGTCGCCATGCGACCCCGCATAGGCACCATCGAGCAGCGTCTCGCGGTCCTGGCGTTGAGCACGTTGTTGCTTGCCGCCTGCACGGAATCTGGTTCCGGAGGATCGAGTGCGCCTGCTCCGGCCGCGGTCTCGATCAGCGGAACGGTCGGCGGTACGCGCATCGTCGCGATGAACGACAACGACCAGATTCTCGCTCAAGACGATACCGCGGGACGTCCGCCGAGCAGTCCCGGGCGATTTCCCTTCTCCCTTCCGAACCTGCCGGCCCAGCAGAACATCCGCCTGTTCTTCGTGAGCAACGGAGTCGTGTATCCGTTCTATCCGGGAATGACGAACGTTTTTGCTTTCACCAGTCACGGTCCGGTCAACCTGGGATTCGTGACGATGAGCGTGGGTACTGGACGTTCGACCGCGGAGTTTCCGCCGCAGAACATCACACCGAAGCCGGAGAACCAGAACGTCCCGCCCGGCTTGATTCCCGCGGCGGTTCCCACGGTGTCCGTCACCGACCCGGCGGCCGGCGCCGCTGTGCCGGTCGGTGCCGTCACCGTCGGCTTCGCGGTCCAGCACCATACGATCGGGACTCCGGGGCAGACGCATCTGCATCTGTATCTCGACGGGGACCAAACCCCCTACATGTTCTACAACGGCGTCGGCATCACCGGCGACAACGGCGTCCAATACAACGGCGCCCATACCCACTTTGTCCACTGGAAGTCGAGCAACAGCCTCGACATCTTCGGTCTCTCGTCGTCGTCCCATCAAATCCGGGTGGTGCTCGCGAACGCCAATCACAGCGAGTTGACCAATCCTGAGGCCGCGACGACACGGAGCTTTTCCGTCAGCCAACCTCCGACGAGCGATCTTCAGTTGCAGCCCGTGCTGACCAGCCTCAATTTTCCGGTCGGCCTGGCCTTGGCCCCGGATGGCCGTGTATTTTTCAACGAGCGACTGACCGGCCGCATTCGCATCATCAACCAGCAATGGCAGCTCGTCACCACGCCATTCTGCCAACTGTCGGTGGCGACAAGCGGCGAGCAAGGCCTGCTCGGGCTGGCACTGGATCCAAATTTCTCCCAGAACCACTACGTCTACGCCTACTACACGGCCGCCGGGGCGACCATGAACCGGGTCGTGCGTTATACGGATTCGAGCGGCACCTGCGCGAACGAAACGTCGATCCTCGACAATCTGCCGGTCAGCAGCATCCATAACGGTGGAATCATCCAATTCGGGCCGGACGGCAAACTCTACGTCGTCCTCGGCGACGCGGCGAACTCGGCCAACTCACAGTCGCTGACGACCCTGGCCGGCAAGATCCTTCGCGTGAATCCGGATGGAACGGCGCCGTCGGACAACCCGTTCTTCTCCAACGCGAACACCAACGCCAAGAAAGTCTATGCCCTCGGCATCCGGAACAGCTACGGATTCACGTTCCACGGCCATACCGGCCATCTGTGGGAAACGGAAAACGGTCCGGGTGACAATGACGAGATCAACCGCATCGCGGCGGGGGCCAACTACGGCTGGCCGACGGTTCGAGGCATCGCGGGGCAAGCGAGTTTTGCGGAACCCATTGCGTCCTATACCCCGACCATCGCGCCGACCGGCATCGTGGCGATTCCCGAAGACTCGACGGTCTATCCCGCGGCCTACCGGAACAATCTGCTTTTCACGGCGTGGAACGACGGCCGAATTCGCCGGATCGTGCTGACCGGAACCGCTCTCACCCAGTTGGGAAGCACCAGCACCGCCTACAACGGCGGCAACGGGGGATTGCTGAGTCTCATGTTGGGTGCGGACGGCTTCGTGTACGCGTCGAACGCGAGCGGCATATACAAAGTTGTCCCCCAGTAGGGCCGCTCGTCCCGCCAGACCGACGTTCAACTCAATCTCCTTGCAGTCGCCTCCTCTGTCTGTTGTACAGTGACGGCACTCCACCGTCGATCCGCGACAGGCGCACGCTTACTCTATGGCCAAGGGACCAGGCGACTCAAAACTTGCAGTGGCCGGCGCACTCACGTTGGTGCTCGCCTTTGCTGGGGTGTTGCTGGTCAAGGAGCCGTTGAAGAGTTCTCGCCCGACCGGAGGCGGCCTCGATCTCAAGCCGACAATGGGAGAGCACCTGGTCCGCGCCCGCTTGTGGGAGGATCCCGTGGCAGCCGCTCAGCGAGCCGCCGGGGGCAGGACCGGGGTCGGCTCCAAGGCGGCTTCCTTTACGGAGCGACTGCGACCGCTCAGACACGCCATCCATTCACGCGTCAAACATGGCGCCCGCATCACCGTCTTGCTGGCCACGACCAGCGGCGGGTCTTACGTTGAGAGCAGCGAATCGCGGATCCGGGACCGCTACGCGGTCGGCACGGCACTCGGTGTCGCCTGCTATGTTCCGGAAGCGGAGGGGCAGCTGTCCTTCGTCGAGTGGGACGGCCCGCTGCAGGCCGTGCCGTATGAATGGTATCGGTTGAGAAAGACGCGGGTCTGCGACGAAGGCGGGTCGCGCCCCAGCGAGGTGCTCGTCGTCTGGTTGTCGGACGAGGCGCTGAGCCGGGGATTTTTCGCCACACTCACGTCCTTCTCTCAAGCACTCGTTTGCGAAGCATCCAAACAGCGTGAAGAATGTCAGCTGGTCGAAGGCCATCCGAAACTCGTCCGCCTGAATCCGACCTTACAGCAGGCCGTCACGTTCAAAATCCTCGGACCCCGCAGTTCATCCGGTCTCCGTTCCCTGCTCGAAGAGTCCGGCGAGCTCTATGCCGAGCCGCACGAGGGCATCGGCATTTGGCCGAACGCCGACGGAGCGATCGATCTTTATTCGCCCTGGGCGAGCGCGATGAAGGGTCTGCTGGCCTATGGACTGAAGACGGAGGGCGGAAAAGGCGCGGTCTGCGCCTCGTATGAAGCTTGTGAAGCCGAATTCGCCGTGCGGCTGAGACAGGCGGACATTCGGCTGCTGTACGACGTGGGGTCTGACGACCGTCTGTTCGAGTCGCTGGTGGCCGAATTGGAGCGACGGCAGGTCCGCCTCGGTTGGGACGCCGTCATTCTGATCGGAGAGTGGGATTCGTTTTACGGCCGCGCCCTCCCGATCGAGTTCCGCGCCGCCGCCTGCGCCAAGATCGCGACATTCTCCGACAGCGACCTGGTCGCCATCCAGGTTCCGAGGGAGGTCAAGCAGTGGTGCCCGAACGTGGCCAGCGCCGTCGATCTGCAGATCCGGCGCCCGGCGGACTATGAATCGTTGACGCTCAACGTCTTTCGCTACAGCTATCTGAGCGGCCTCGACGGCGAAGTGCCGGGCGAGGGGTCCGCACGACAGGGAAAGGTCGAGAAATCCAAGCCCGCGGACGGTGCCAGGGACGGGCAGGACCGCCCGGAAGGCACGAGCCAGTTGGATTACGTGCGGGCGCTGGTCTCCCGCATCCATGACGAGGGGGAAGGGGCGCGGGCCATCGGCATCTTGGGCTCGGATCCCTATGACGCCTTGCTCATCCTCAAGGCGCTGCGGCCGTCGTTTCCTCATGCGATATTTTTTACCGTCGATCTGGATGCCCGCTATCTCCATCCCACCGAATACAAGTCGAGCCGCAACATGGTCATCGCCTCTCCCTTCGGCCTTCAACTCGACGGAGGGCTCCAGCGCGACGTCCCGCCGTTCCGGAGCAGCTACCAGACCTCGGCCTACTTCGCTGTGCTCCAGGCGGTGGGACACGTGGACTGCCGCTCGGACGGTCACCAACGTCAACGACAGCCCTGCGAAACCCAGTATCACGTCTCGTTGACACCGGAGGACCGCCTCTACGACGCCGGCCCGCATCCCCGCCTCTTCGAAGTCGGACGGACCGGACCGGTGGATCTGAGTGTCGTCAACCGGGAAGGGATCAGGACGATCCATCCGTTACGGCCGGATCTGGCCTCCACCGACGACCATGGGCCGCTCAAACGGGGCGTCGGATTCGACGACACCGCGGTGGCGGCCGTGGTGATCATCGGATTACTGATCGGCACCGTCGTCACCTGGAGCAACCAGCGCTTGTGGCTCTGGGCCTCCGGCCATCCTCGGCTGCTTGGCAGCCTGGGCCTGGCGATCGCTGCGGGGTATCTCATCTTCCTCGCCGCCGGCGGCGCCGCCGGCATCCTGGCCGACCACGACGGGGGTGAACCTTTCTCGCTCACGGCCGGCGTCAGCGTGTGGCCGAGTGAACTGCTGCGGCTGTTGGTCGTGGTGCTCTGCCTGATTTTTCTCGGCAAGGGTCTCCGCGACCTATCGAATAACGGAGAAGCGATCAGTCGTGAATTCCGTTTCGACGAGGGGTCGCCCAGTCGATTTACCTTCCGCTCCTTTTGGACGAATCTGCAGCGCGTGCATCACCCGGTCGCCACGATGGCCGGAACGACGGTGGATCAAGCCTGGTCCTGGTATAAAGAGGCCAGCCGCACGCCGCAACGGGTCGCCCGCGTTCTGATTCTGTTCGTCCTCTACATCGCGCTGATCTGGTCGTTGGAGCGCTGGGTGTTCGACGACGAATTCATCCATCCCTGCCGGGGGTGGCTCAGCTGCAAAACGGACTGGCTCATGACGCTGCTGAGCATGTCGCTCGTCGTGCTGCTCAATCTCACGGTGTTCGACGCAGTCATGCTGTGCCGGCGGTGGATCGGGTGGGTCACGGCGTCGACCGGCGGTTGGTCCGATCAGGTGCAGGAAGAGTATCTCCGGGATTACGGCCTCGGCCAGGCGCAGCGCACGGAATTCGAGAAACTCAAACATCTCGCCGTCGTGGATCTCATCGGCCAACGGACCGAGGTCGTCAACCGGATCATCCGGTATCCCTTCATCGCGCTGTTGATCCTCATGGCGGCGCGAAACGACTACTTCGACATCTGGAACTATCCGCTGATCATCCTCTGCACCTGGTCGCTCAACGTCTTCCTGGCGCTTTTGGCCGCCTATCTGCTTTACCAAGCGGCGAGCAAGGCCAAGGCGGCCATGCTCGACGGGCTGAGTCGCCAGATGGTTCAGGCGCTCGGCATCGACAGAGATCGCGATGTGCGGATCAAGCAGATCCAGTACGTGATCGACGAGGTCAAGGACAACGAGCAAGGCGCGTTCGTGCCGCTCTATCAACAGCCGGTCGTCGAATCGTCCCTCTACGGCCTCGTCGCTCTCCTGCAATACCTGTATCTCGGCTGATGTCCTTCGCATGAAGACCGAACTGCTGGGCGGACTGAAAGTCAGGCTGACGGGTGGCACGGACGGGCAGGGGGGCGGCGACGGCCCCTGCATCATCCTGCTGCATGGATTCGGCGCGCCGGGCGACG
>CAZWGW010000375.1:0-6972 GCA_964633565.1 uncultured Planctomycetaceae bacterium | reverse complement strand
CCTGCAACTGGTTCGTCACCAGCACTACACCACGTTGTCGCAGGACAACCGCGTCAAGGTGGGGGACTTCGGGTTGTCGAAGTCGCTGGTGACCGACGCGTCGCTCACGCGGACGGGCGAATTCATGGGGACGCCGCAGTATGCCGCCCCGGAACAGGTCCGCGGCGGGGAGGTCGACCCCCGGACGGACATCTATGCCGTTGGCGCGACGCTCTTTTACCTGCTCTCCGGACGCGGGCCGTTCGTCGGAGATGTGGCGAGCGTGATTGCGCAGATCGCCTCCGATGCGCCGCCGTCGCTGCACGGCCTGCGCGCGGAAGTGCCGCGGGAGCTCGACCGCCTCGTGGCGCGGTCGCTGGCAAAAGACGCCGGCGCGAGGTTCAACGATCTCGCGCAGTTCCGCCAGGCGCTGCTGCCGTTCGCCACGGCCGGAGTCTCCATCGCCGACGTCGGACGGCGGCTGGCCGCGTTCTTTCTCGACTTCATGTTGTTCAGCCTGGTGGGCGGTTGCCTGGGGACATTGATCGTGCTGGCCCTGGTGTTCATGCGTCAGTTCGATCTGGCTGACTTCGCCGGCGGCGGCTCGGCAACCATGCAGGCGGTGTTGTCGCTGGGAACGATCGGAGTGCTGATCGTCTACTTCGGCATCGCGGAGGGGCGGTGGGGGTGCGGCGTCGGCAAGCGGCTGATGGACCTGCGCGTCGTGAACCGGCTGGGAGCGTCGCCGGGAGTCGGGCCCGCCCTGCTGCGGGCGGCAGTGATCCCCGGCGTGTCGTCCCTGCCGTCGATCCTGCCGGCGCTGCTCTTCCCGCAGCAAGTGGTGCAATGGCACACGCCCGGGGCCGGAATCTATGCCCAGTGGACCAGCGTTGCCGTTGGCTGGATGGTGATGCTGGTGCTCCTGTGTTCCATGCGGTCAGGCAACGGCTACCGCGGACTGCATGAACTGCTGAGCGGCACGCGCGTCGTGCGGCCGCAGCGCAAGGAGGACGCCCGGCGTCGCGCGATGCCGATGATTGCCCCGGTTCTGGCCTCAGGTCCTCCCGCGAAGTTCGGCGGTTACGAGGTCAAGGGGCACCTCGGGCATTCCGGGGGCGCCGTCGTGCTGCAGGGGAACGATGCCGCCCTGGAACGACCCGTCTGGCTCCGGGTCGGCGACGGCTGCGACCCCGCGTGGCGCGCGCGGAGAATCAGCGTCACGCGCCGCACTCGTCCGGTATGGCTGCACGGGGGAGAGTCGGACGGGCGGCGGTGGGACGCCTACGAAGCCGTCCCGGGTGCGCCGCTCGCAGTCATGGTCCCGGAATCACCCGGAAAGTCCGTATCGTGGGAACAGGGGCGCGGAATCCTCCTGGAACTGGCGGCGGAGCTGGCGGCCGCGGTCGAAGAGGGCACGCTGCCTCCCGCACTCCGGATCGAGCAGGTGTGGATTGAGCCGAGCGGCCGCATCAAACTGCTGGATGCGCCTCTTGATCCGGAGCAGGGGGAGCCGCCTTCCCCTTCCGAGTCTGGCATGACGGACGCCGCACGCGCCGTGCACCTGCTGCGGCAGACTGCCGACCTGTGCGTTCGCGGCGCGGAGTTGCCGGTGCATGCCCGGTCCTTTGTGGACGAACTACAGAGGCGACCTGCCGACGCCGCGACGCTCCACTGGGCGGTCGAGCGGCTGCGGGACCTGGCGCAGCGTCGCTCGACGCTGCGCTGGGACGATCGCCTGGGAGTGATTGCCGCGTCACTGGGGACGGAACAATCGGTCTACATGCTGTTCGCCCTGTCGGTCACGACGGCGATCATACTCCTCGGTGGGCAGCCTTCCCTTACGAATGCCGGGTTGTCGCTGTTTCTGGCAGGGGCGCTCCCCTTGCTGCTCGGGTTCTGGTTCCGGGGCGGACCCGTGTTCCGGGTGACCGGGGTGGAGGTCCGGCGGCGGAACCAGCCGGCGACCCGGCTCCGCTGCGCTCTGCGCAACCTGGCGGCCTGGGGACCGAGCATGCTCGCCTTCAATGCACTGGGTTGGCTGCAGTTGCTGATGAATGATCCTGAATTGAGCCGCAGCGGGTGGGCCCTCGGACTGTCGATGGGCTGGTGGCTGCCGATGCTGCTCCATGCCGCAGGGGCCATGATTGCCATTGGCAGCCCGCGCCGCGGCTTACAGGACCTGATCGCCGGCACGTCGCTCGCGCCGCGCTGAACTCCGGGAAACAACAGCCCACGATGTCCGTCGACAGCCGATCACCGACAGTGACGTGCCCCGAGTGCAAGAACACGCTTGCGGCCGACGGTCTCCCGCCGGACGTCCCGGTCTTCTGTGCGGGATGTCACACTGTGTTCCGCCGCATCGACCAGGCCGCACGACACACGAGCAGGAAGGCCATCCTCAGCCTGATCTTCGGCTGCGCGTCCCTGCTGGGTCTGTTCGTCACCGGCATTCCCGCCGTGCTGCTCGGCGTGTGGTCTCTGCGCGACATCCGCCGGCAACCGCTCGCGCTGAAAGGAGCGGGCGTGGCCTGGGGTGGCATCGCGACCGGCGCCGTGTTCAGCCTCGTGTGCGGCACCTGCGTCTTCGGAATCGCCGCGTTTGCCGTCATGGGGCAGCGCTCGACCATCGAGACCAGCGACCCGGCACAGGTCGCCGCGATCGCCGAAAAATTCGGACGCTGCGAGTTCCCCGGCACGGTCCAGCCGATCGGCGCGTTGGAGGTCGGCATGATCGACATGCGCGCCGCGGTCTATGGAACACCGTCGCGAGCGTCCAGTCCGGTGATCGTCATGATGCAGCAGATGCGCGGCGCCTCTCCGGCCCAGGTCGAGCAGCAGTTGGGTCTGACGATCCGGCGGGAGCGCGGACGCGGCGGGGAATTCAAGGTGCTGCAAACCGAACAATTGACTTACACAATTCGCGGCCAATCGGTGCGGGTGACCAGAGTGACCGGCCTTGACGAGTGGTCAGGGACGCGCTACCGGGAATACACGGCCCAGATTCCCGATCCGAAGCACGTCACAATGGTCGTCGTGATCACGCCCGATAAGTCCGGAGTCACGATCGAGATCGGCCCACCGCCGCCGTCACCGATGACGCCCCCAGCCGCGCCGCGCGAGAAACAGACGACGACGGCGCTCCGCGAGGAGGAGGTACGGCGGTTCTTCGAATCGTTTCAGTGACGCCAGTCGTCGGCCCGACCGTTGTGCGACTGTAGCGGCACCGGCGGAGTCAATGCGACTTCGCACTCCATTCGCGCCCTGAAAAACTCCCCTTCCCCAACTACGAAAAACCTAGTAGTATCCCGCCCCGTCGCTGGTCGTTCGACCGTTCACGTCCTGTTCGAGGAGTCCAGTCCGCATGTCAAGGATGATGCCGCGCGCCGTGCTGGTCGCGATTGTGTGCTGTTTTACCGTCGCACCAGGCATGGCTCAGCCCCCGGACCGGCGTGACGCGCCGACAACGAACGCCGCTGCCGCGACCAACGACACAGCGCCGGGCGACGTCCACCTGGACAGCAGCCGCGTCTATATCCGCGTCGGGAAGACAGGGCTCGGCCACGAGCACGCCGTCGTCGGCAAGCTGCAGAACGGCGCCGTCCATCTGGATTCAACGCAGGAGGCCGGCGTGCTGGTCTTTGACATGCAGACCTTCACCGCCGACGGCGACGCGGCACGGCGGTACGTTGGACTGCGCGGCAGCACCGACGCCGGGACGCAACAGCAGGTCAACGCCAACATGCTCGGCCGCGCCGTGCTGGACGTGGCCCGCTTTCCGACGGCCGAGTTCACGATCGCGTCGGCGACGCAGCTGCCGCAGAAAAGCCGCCGCGGCTTCGAACAGTACGAACTTGCGGGCGATTTCACGCTGCACGGCGTCAAACGCCCGATCAAGATCATCGCGGATGCCGAGCCGAAGGAGGGCTGGGTGCATCTCCGCGGCGCATTTTCGATCCTGCAGTCGCAGTTCGGCATCCAGCCGTTCACCAAGGCCTTCGGTGCCATCGGTGTCGCGGACAAGCTGACAATCTACGGGGACTTGTGGGTGGCCGGCCCGGGACAGACCGCCGGACGCAGTGACAGCCCCCGTTCCCCTGCAGTGAACTGATTCGCCCGCCTCATTGCCGCCGGACGAACCACGCACCGTCCACCGGCCCTCTTCGTCTCCTCCATCACGTCTGCTCCTGGCCCCATGTCAGCGCGCCGTCTGACAGGGGGGAACGGAATCCCTGTCGCGACAGACCTATGCACCGGATCAATCGCGCCTTCGGCATCGCCTTTGGAGTCGGCACGCAACTGCTGTTTCTGTATACGGTCGCGCGGCTGTTTGTGTTCCTGCACGACGGCCATGCGGCGGCACCGAGAGGACCGCTGTGGATCGACCTGCTGTTGTCGCTGCAGTTCGTGTTGCCCCACAGTCTGCTGCTCTGGCCCCCGATTCATTCGCGGTTGCGGCGGTGGGTGCCGGCAGATTTCATCGGGTGCGTGCATTGCGTCGTGGCGTGCCTGTCTCTGCTGCTCGTCTTTCAGGAGTGGCGCTCGAGCAGCGGCACGGTCTGGGACCTGCATGGTGGAGCGGGATACTCGATGCGGGCGGCGTTTCTGCTGGCCTGGGGAGCACTCTTCTACAGCCTGTGGATCAGCGGCCTGGGTCGGCAGACCGGCTGGACGACATGGTACGCCTGGTTTCGGCGCCGCTCGCCCCCCGCGCCGCAGTTTCAGCCGCGAGGCTGGTACCGCTGGTTCCGCCACCCCATCTACTTCAGTTTCCTGGGACTGATCTGGCTCACGCCGCAGATGACGCTTGATCGGGCGGTATTGGCCACGCTGTGGACGGCGTACATTTTCATCGGCAGCCGGCTGAAGGACGCCCGGCTGGAGCACTACATCGGCGCCGCCTACCGCGAATACGAGTCGCGAGTCCCCGGCTTTCCGTTCATGTTCGCAGGGCCGCTGGGGCGGCGCAGCTCTCAGACGACCCCCTGAAACTTCCCCACGCGCTCCAGGTCCTGCAGCAACTGCGTTGCCGACTCGAACCGGTCGTCCGGCCGCTTGGCCAGCATCCGCAGCACCACCCCCTCGAATGCCGCCGGGATCGCCAGGTGATACTTCGTCGGGGGCACCGGCGGCGCGGAGATCACGCGGCCGATGACCTCGGCCGTGCTCCCCTCGAACGGCGGTCGCCCCGTGAGGATCGCGTACATCGTTGCCCCCAGGCTGTAGATGTCGGCCCGCGCATCGATGTGTGCCTCGCCCGAAAGTTGCTCCGGCGAAAGAAAAAACACGTCCCCCACGACTTCTCCCGCCGTTGTGATCCGCTCGCCCCCCATATCGTCGAGCGCCTTGGCCAGCATCAGGTCGCCGAGCTTCACGCACTGGTCGGCTTCGCGGATCAGGATGTTGCTCGGCCGCAGGTTGCGGTGCACGATGCTCCGTTCGTGCGCGTATTCCAGCGCCCGCGCGAGGCCCACCGCAATCTTCCACGCCTTGCGCCAGTCGAGCATGCCGGCAATGCCGACCCGCTGGATCAGGTGCGTCGCGCTCTCCCCCTCGATATACTCCGACGCCGTAAAACACAGCCCGCGCCAGCGCCCGGCCGTGTGCAGCATGACGAGGTTCTCGTGTTCCAGCGGCAGCATCGTCCGCACGGCCCGCAGGAACCGCCGCATCGACTTCTCGTCGGCGAAGAAATCGGGCCAGAACACCTTGAGCGCGACCGTGCGCTCATTCTTGGGGTCAAGTGCCCGGAACACGATGCCGCTCCGCGAGCGCGCCACGACGGACCCGACGCGGAAGCGGAGGAACTTCTCGCCGACCAGCTCATTGAGCCTGATCGGCGGCAGCCGCTCTCTGTCTCTCTGTCCCTCCGTCTCTCCATCGCGACGGGGACGGAGAGACGGAGAGACGGAGAGAGGGAGAGAAGTCGCTTCAACGGCACGCCGTCGTTCCGGTGCGATCGTACTCGCTTCCGGGCGGTCGAGTTCCAGCCGCAGTTCGGTATCGCCGATGACGATCGCGTCGCCGGGCCGGAGTTCCTTCGACTCGATCGGCTGTCCGTTGACGAGCGTCCCCCAGCGGCTGCCGGCATCTTCGACGAACACCCGGCCCCCCGTGAGCGTGACACGGCAATGCACGCGCGACGCGCTGGGGTCGGTGAGCCGCACGCCGCAGGCGTCACCCCGGCCGACGAGCACGGTCTCGCGCTCGTTCAGGACAACGCACTGGCCGGCGTCGCGGCCGGTGGAGATGTTGAGGTACAATGGCATGTTGCTCTCAATCAAATCCCGTCACCGCAGCTCGCGAATCCGCGCATTCCGAACCCGCACGGTCATCGGTTTTCCTCGATGCAGTTGCCAACCCAGAATTCCCTCATCCGGCATTGTGGCGAAATCGCCGTCGACGACCTGCTCGCCGTTGAGCGTGATGCGGACGTGCTTGCCGATACAACTGACGGCAATGTGGTTGTACTCGCCAGGCCGCAACGCACGTTGAACGGCAGTGCGGTCCGACTGCCGCATCATGCCGCCGGACAGTTCTCCATACAGGCTGCCCCAGAATTCGCCGCCAACGTCCACTTGCGGTCCCGTGGCGATCAGATTGTCCGCGTCCGTAATCTGGCTCCGAATCTGGAGTCCGCTGTTTCCGGTGTCACCATCCAACTTGATCTCGAATTCGGCCTCAAAATCGCGATAGGTCCTGGCACTGCACAGCACCGTATTGAAGTTGGCGACCCCGGTCGTGGTGCCGATGACTTCTCCGTTCTCCCAGCGCCACTGGCCGGGCAGACCGCGCCACCCAGTCAGGTCGCGGCCGTTGAACAGGTCGCTCCAGTCGTTCTCTGTTGCCGCCGCAGCCGCGGCCGCCGGGGTCGCGGGTGACAGTTCCCGGATTCGAATGTTGCGGAACCACAGCCGTCCCGTGTGCTTCTGCAACTCGATCGGGCCGGACGGATAGATCGGCTGGCCCGGCGCGAAGTAGTTCTCCATGACGACG
>CAZWGW010000374.1:0-6998 GCA_964633565.1 uncultured Planctomycetaceae bacterium | reverse complement strand
CGATCTTCACGCATGAGACCCCCGCCGCGCGCAGAGCGGGCAGATGATCCGGCACAAGTGCAACACGTGCTTCGGATCGGGCCGGGAAGACGAACAGGTCACTTTGTCCGTCAAGGTCCCCGCCGGAATCGACGACGGGATGCAGCTCTGCCTGCGTGGCGAAGGAGAGGCTGGACCGCAGGGGGGGCCGCGGGGGGACCTGTACGTCGATATCCGGGTCAAGGAGCACCCGTTGTTCCAGCGCGAGGGGACGCACCTGATGTGCCGGGTGCCGATCACGTATACGCAGGCGGCGCTGGGAACGACGATCGAGATCCCGCTGCTGCAGGGGAAGGACAACCTGGAGGTGCCGGCGGGGACGCAACCGGGCGAAGTGTTCCGGCTGCGGGGCAAAGGGATGCCGGACCCGCGCGGCGGGCGCACCGGAGATCTGCATGTGGAAGTGCAGCTCGTGGTGCCGAAGAAGGTTGGAGAAGAGCACGAGGGATTGTTGCGGAAGCTGGCGGAACTGGAAAAGACGGAGGTCAATCCCCACCAGAAGTCATGGCTCGACAAGCTGAAGGAATTGCTTACGGGGGATGAATCGGAATCATGAACACGGAGCACAAAATACCTGAGACGAGCGCTGCCGAAGCGGCGTCCGCGGAGGCGGCGGCGACTGAACCGCAGACCGCCGGTCCGACGCTGGAGAAACAACTGCTGGCGACGCGGGCCGAGCGCGACGAAAACCTCAATCGCTTCCTGCGTTCGCAGGCGGAAATGGACAACTACCGCAAGCGCGTGCAGCGCGAACGGGACGACGAGCGGCGCTACGCGGCGCAGTCGATCGTGCGGGACCTCCTCGCTCCCCTCGACAACCTGCAGCGGGCCGTGGAGTCCGCGCGCAAGTCGGGCGAGTCGGGGAACCTGCTGCAGGGGATCGAACTGGTCGTGCAGCAGATGGAGCGCGTCCTGTCGGGCCACGGCGCCAAGGTGATCCCTGCCGTCGGCCAGCCGTTCGATCCGCACCTGCACGAGGCGGTGCAGCAGTTTCCGTCCGAGGAGCAGCCGCCAATGATCATCCTGCAGGAACTGGAACGGGGTTACACGCTGCATGATCGGGTCGTGCGGCCGAGCAAGGTCATTGTTTCAGCGGGGAGAGCAGAGAGCAGCGAGCAGGGAGCAGAGAAACAGGAGTAATCGCCCGCTGCGACTCACCAATCACCATTCACCAGTCACCAATTGCCATGCCGACCTACGATTACGAGTGCTCGAAGTGCAAGCACGCCTGGGAACTGTTCCAGCCGATCACGGCCAAGCCGGTCAAGAAATGCCCCGAATGCGGCAAGCAGTCGGCGCGGCGCGTGATCGGCCCGGGGGCGGCGATCCTGTTCAAGGGGTCGGGCTTCTATCTCACCGACTACCGCAGCGACTCCTACAAGAAGGCCGCCGAAGCGGACAAGAAATCGGGCGACACGTCGAGCAAGGACACCTCGTCGGCTAAGTCGGACGGCGCTGCGAAGTCGGAATCGAAGAGCAAAAAGACGTCGGAGTGAAAACAGGGCCTCGTGCCGCTGTTGGAGTGATGAGGAGATGATGGGATGAGGAGCAGCCAGAGAGCGATTCCCCTCGTCTCCTGATCCCCTCACCTCCTTATCGATCACATTCGGAATCTGTTCGTCCTGAGTCTCACGGCTGGTACAATTCGGAGACGCCCCGCCTCTCGCGGGAGGAGCCGTGATTATGAGCATTGCCGGGACACTGCCGGAGATCGAATACCCCGAATCGGACGGCCAGCCGATGGCGGAGACCGAGGTCCACCTGGAGTGCATGTTCCGCATCCGCAGCCTGCTGAAGTGGCGCTACCGCGGGCAGCGGGTGTATGTCGGCGCCAATCTCCTCCTGTACTACGTCCGGGGGAACCCGCGCAAAGTCGTCGCGCCGGACAACTTCGTGGCCAGGGACTGCGATCCGTGCGAGCGACGCACGTTCAAGGTCTGGGAGGAGGGTCGGGCGCCGGACGCCGTTTTTGAGGTCACATCGAGCTCGACCCGCAAGGAAGACGAGGTCAAGAATCCCCGGATCTACGGGCAGATGGGGGTGAAGGAATTGTTCCTGTTCGACCCGCTGGCCGAGTATCTCGACCCGCCGCTGCAGGGCTTTCGGTTTGTCGAGGGCAAGAAGTTGCCGATGCTCCCCGATGCGACAGGCGCCCTGGAGTCCCGGGAGTTGGGGGTCCGGCTACGAGCCGAAGACGGCGAACTGGTGATGTACGATTCTCTGACCGGGGAGCGCGTGCTCACTGAGACGGAGGCGGAACACGCGGCGCGCGCGGCGTCCGAAGAGGAAGTTCGCCGGCTGCGGGCGGAAATCGCGCGGCTGAAGGGGACGGCCGGCAAGTGAACGCGCATTGCACATCGCGCGTGCTCATGGCGCGAGCGATCAAATAACCGAGCCATGGTCCGCCTCCCCACCTGCCCGATCTGCAACAGTGAACTGGCCGCGGACGCCGTCGAGTCGCCGGTGTTCCCGTTCTGCAGCGTGCGCTGCAAACAGATCGACTTGTGGCGGTGGTGCGAAGGCCGGTATGCGATCGCCGATGCCTTGACGACCGAGAAGGTTGCGGAGAACCTGCCGGAGTTGGACCCCGATGAGGAGGGCTGAGTCGTGCGCGTCTCCGCAGAGCACCCCCTGCAGTTCAAGTTTCACTGGCTGAACGACAAGGGGCAGCAGACCGGGCTGCTGCGCAAGAAGGGCCGCTTCGACGGCGAAACGCTCGTGCTGGACGACGTGCAGGTCCCGGCCGTCGTGCTGCTGCACGTCGAGACGCGCGAGAACCGCATGGCGATTTCGGCGCTGACCGCCGACGGCCAGCCGGCGACGCTGCTGCTGATGCCGGCGACGCCGCGCGAAACCCGGGACCTCAAGGCCGCGCTCGACGTGGCGCGGAGCCACGCCTGGGCGAAGATGCACCAGGCCGATCTCGCGAAGAAGGGGCTCGGGCACACGTACCGCGAGGAGGTCTGCCCGCACTGCGGGGCGATGATCGTCCTGTCCAATATGCCGCCGACGCCGCAACTCTTCTGCCGGTTCTGCCACAGCCTGTCGACGGTCGCCGCCGACGGGGAACCGGTCCCCGGCGAGGAGCAGTTGCGGCTGTGCGACGAGTGCGGGATGTTCAGCCGGCCGACGAAGTTCACGATTTTCTACTTCTACTTCCTGTTGTTCTTCTACGGCTGGTACAGCAAGAGCACGTGGCGCTGCCCGGCGTGCATGCGCGGGGAAGCGTGGAAGATGTTCGCCGGCAACTTCCTGTTCGTGCTGGGGTTGCCGGTGGCGCTGGTGCAACTGTTCCGCGCGTACGGCGGCTCCAGCGTGGGCGGCGCGTTCAAGGGGCTGGACAGCGGCAACATCAAGGCCCGCAAGGGGGACTTTGCCGGCGCACTCACGCACTATCGTGGCATCCTCGACCGCGTCCCGTCGTGCGCGGGGGTGAAATACAACCTGGGACTGGCGCTGCTGCAGCAGGGGGACAAGCCGCGGGCCGCCGACTCGTTCCGCATCGCGCTCGCAGACTGCGCGAACTACGCGCCCGCGTATGCGCAACTGCGGCCGCTGTATGAAGCGCTCGGTGAAACGCAGAAGCTGGAGGAACTCAAGTTGCAGTGGGAGACTCCGGACGACGAGGAGGCCGAAACGCAATGAACCATCTGCGAGGCGCTCCATGACACTTTCGATCGACCGCCGGGTGGCGCTGGTGACCGGTTCCGCGACGGGAGTCGGCCGCGCCTGCGCTGTCCGCTTCGCACAGATCGGGTACGACGTCGTCGTCAATTATTCGCAGAGCGAGGCCGAGGCGCGGGAGACGTCGCGGCTCGCCGCCGCGGAGGGGGCGCGCGTGCTCGTCATCCGCTGCGACGTGTCGGACGACGCGGCCGTGCGGGAGATGCTGGCGCAGACGGAGCAGGAACTGGGCCGGCTCGACGTGCTCGTCAACAACGCCGGGATGACGTACTTCATCGACCACCCGCGTCTGGAGGAGTTGACTGAAGAAAAATGGGACCGCATCCTGGCGGTCAACCTCAAGGGGCCGTTCTTCGTGACGCGGGCCGCCGTGCCGCTGCTCAAGCGGTCGCCGCACGCCGCCGTCGTCAACATCAGCTCGGTGGCGGGGATCGCCGGCCAAGGGTCGTCGATCGCCTATTGCGCCAGCAAGGGGGCGCTCAACACCATGACGAAGTCGCTGGCGCGGGCGCTTGCGCCGCAGATCCGGGTCAATGCCGTCTGCCCCGGCCCGATCGATACGCGCTGGCTGCGGTCGTGGAAGAGCGTCGCGGACATTCAGTCGCTGGTGCAGGGCTACCCGATCCCGCGGGCTGCTGAGCCGGATGACATCGTCGACGCGGTGGTGTATCTGGCGACCGGAACGACGCTGACGACCGGACAGTGCCTGGTCGTGGACGGCGGGCGGACGATGTAGCGACCCGGGCGCTTCAAGCGGTCGGGTCGCTGGAGTTGCCGCGCGGCGAGCACACATAGACAGCCAGCCCCACGGCGACCGGACCGAATCCGAGGAGGCTCAACCCGCGGGCATACGCCACGCTGCTGTAGAACATGTAGGCGCTCGTGGCGCAGAACAACAGCGGCGTCAGCGGATAGAGCGGGACACGGAAGGGACGGTCGCGGCCGCGGTCGGTCCGGCGGAGCACGATCAATGCCAGCCCGGTCAGGAAAAAGAAGGCCCAGAACGTGGGGGACATGCTGACCAGCAGCGTTTTGAAGCCGCCGGTGTGCTGGTCCCAATCCATGGCCGAAAGTCCGAGCAATGCCAGCGCGGCGTCGCAAGCCCGGTGTCCCGCCGCGGTCCCAACCAGCAGGATCAGCAGCACGGAGACCACCCCCAGCGCGATCAGCGCCGGGGCTGGTGCGCCACGACGGTCGTTCCAGTGTCCAAGTATCGCGAGCAGACGATAGTCCTTGCCGAGCGACACGACGACCCGTGAGCCAACGAACAGCATGCCGTTGATCGCGCCCAGTGCAGACAGCATCACGATCACTCCGACGGCCGTTTCACCGGCGGGTCCCCATGCCGCCCGCAACACGTCAGTCGCGGGAGTTTCGCTGCCGCGGACTCCCTCCAGGCCGAGCGCCGCGAGATACGCCGCATTGACGCCCACGTAGAGCAGCGTGATCGCCAGCATTCCCAGGAGCAGCGCGCGGGGCATGTTGCGTTGCTGATCGCGAACCTCGGCGGCGATGAATACACCATCCGACCAGCCGCCGTAAGCGTAGAGTGCGAAGACCAGGGCCAGACCGATCGCGGCGATGTCGACGGACTTCACCGCATTGCCCGAGGCAGGCGCGACCCCGGGTCCGTGCTCGGCGCCAATGAGGCTGTACCCCGCTGCCATGATGGCCAGCAATGCGGCGATCTTGGCCAGCGAGAGCACATTCTGCAGACGCTTGCCGACGGCGACGCCGGCGAGGTTGACGAACGTCAGCACCGTCACTACGGCTGCACTGATGAGGGCCGACGAACCGCGGTCCAGTCGCAGTACTTCAGTGGCATAATCCGAGAAGACATACGCCATCGCTCCGATATTCCCCGTAAGCACGACGGTAAACCGCGTCCAGGCGAACAGGAAGCCGGCCCAGCGACCGAATGCCTGCGTGAGGTAGACGTAGTCGCCGCCCTGACGGGGATAGGTCGTCGCCAGTTCCGCATAGCAGAGCGCGCCAACGAGCGAGAGTGCCCCGCCGAACGCCCACAGCCAGAGCCCCGCCGCACCGGAAGGGGAGTTGTTAAACACATCCGGCGGCGAGCGGAAGATCGCCGTGCCGATGACGATGCCGACGATCAGGCTGGCCGCGTCCCACAGACTGAGGTGCGTGCCATGGCCAACAGGCGGGGTGGCATCGCTGGAAGTGGCGGACGGTTCGTGGATCAACGGTCACCTGCGACGCGGCCGGCGGGTGTATTCGGGCCATTCGATCCGCTGTCCCTCATAGCGGGGCCACGTCCAGGCGGGCCAGACGGGGCTCTCGTCCCGCACGGAGTGGTACATCGTCTGCATCAGCGCCGACATGTCGCGCAGGCATTGTGGCTCACTGGTGCTGAGATCAATGGTTTCAGCGATGTCGTCCCTGAGATTGTAGAGTTCGAAGCCTTCGAGTTCCGCCGTCTTGAGGACGTGCATCTGCTCGTCGGTCACATCGGCGCCGGGCGGAAAATCGGGAACGTTCAGCCCGGCGAGGAGTTTCCAGTCCCCCATCCGGATCGCGACTTTCGGCCGGCTCTGGGCGTAGTTGAACTGCCAGTAGAGGGGTGTCTTGCGGTCGATCGGCCGGCCGTCGAGGATCGGCAGGATGCTTGCGCCGTCGATTGCTCGATCGTCTGGCACGTCGACGCCGGTAATCGCACACAGCGTCGGCAGCACGTCGACGCCGCAGACCGGTTCGTCGCTGGTCGTGCCGGGCCGTGTGTGTCCGGGCCAGCGCAGGATGCCCGGAACGCGGATGCCCCCTTCGTAGACGTGCCCCTTCTTCTCACGAAGAGGCCCTTTGGAGCCGTGCGGGTGCATGCCGGTGATTGCCGGGCCGTTGTCGCTCGTGAACAGGACGAAAGTATTCTCACGCAAGCCCTGGTCGTCCAGTGATTGCATCAGGCGGCCGAAAGCGGCGTCCATCTGCGTGATATTGCCGTGATGAGCCGAGTAACTTCGGTCGTCCGACGGATAGAGCCGCGTGTACAGTTCGTCCGAGGCGATCGGCTCGTGCGGTTCGTGGAAACAGACATAAAGAAAGAACGGCCGCTCGCGGTCGCGAACGTCGGTCAGCCAGCGGATCGCTTCGTCGGCAACCAGCCTGGACGAGTACCCTTCGAGCGGTCCCATCGGGATGCCGTTGCGGACGAAGTTGTACGGATTGTGGTGGTTCGGCAGGGCGTTGTTCTGCGTGCTGAACCAGTGATTGAACCCGTGATCCGACGGTTGCGGCTGGCCGGGGAGGTTGAACCAGCC
>CAZWGW010000373.1:0-7028 GCA_964633565.1 uncultured Planctomycetaceae bacterium | reverse complement strand
GGCTGGGGTCGATCTGCCGCGCCAAGGCGCTGGATACACATTAAATGCCCTCGGCAGATCGCCCCCAGCGGAGCAGGACGTCCATTCCGTCTGGGGGCGGACTGCGGACGACGTTCATGTGTGCTCATCGCGTAGCGTCCGCAGTCCGACCCCAGTCACGCCGTTCGTTGGCACACGTTGCAACGGTTCCGGACAGGCCCCTTTGCGGTTTCTTGATCAAGTGCAAACACGCCTTTCACATGCGTCCGCATACTGTCGCCAGGTCTGTGCAGCTTGCGGGTTCTGTATTCACTCAGTCACATAGCTCGAAAAGGAAGTCCATGTCTCGCCTGATAGCTCCTCTGTTGACACTCACCATGGCACTGGCCCCCCAGGTGGCACGGGCCGATTCACCATTGCAGGACCTGGTCGACCTGGTCCTCAATTCACTGGCCGGCCCGCCCAGCCTGGAGAAGGTGTGGACATTCAGCAGCGGCGTCGGTGAAGGGGGGGCCGAAATTGTGGCTTACGATGAGAAGTCCGCACGCGTCTTCGTGACAAACGCGGCCACGGACCGCGTGGACGTGGTCGACGTCCGCGACGGGACCAAGCTGGGGGAACTCGATCCGGGCGGATCACCCAACAGCGTCGATATACACAAAGGTCTGGTGGCTGTGGCTGCGGAAGGCGCCACGCCGCAGGACCAGGGTCATGTGGCCTTCTTCGACGCGAAAACGCTGGCGTTGCTGAAGACCGTCCCGGCAGGCGCACTCCCGGACATGGTGAAGTTCACGCCGGACGGCAAGACGGTCCTGGTCGCCAATGAAGGGGAACCGAACGACGCTTACACGATCGACCCGGAAGGCTCCATCAGCGTGATCGACGTCTCAAAGGGCGCCGCCCAGGCAACCGTGCAGACAGCCGGCTTCGGGGCGTTCAACGGACAAAAGGCCGCGCTGATCGCCAGCGGCGTCCGGATCTATGGCCCGGAGACGACCGTTGACGAACCCGACGACATTGCCACGGTCGCGCAGGACCTGGAGCCCGAGTACATCGCCGTCTCCGAAGATTCCCGCGTGGCGTTCGTCACCTGCCAGGAGGCCAACGCGATTGCGGTGGTCGACGTCAGGGCCGCGCGCGTGCTCAGCATCCAGCCGCTGGGTTTCAAGGACCACAGCCTCACGGGCAACGGGCTCGACGCTTCGAACTCCGACGGCGCGATCCGGATCCAGCCCTGGCCCGTGCTGGGGATGTACCAGCCGGATGCGCTGGAGGCGTTCAGCCGCTTCGGCCAGACGTTCATCATTGGCGCCAACGAAGGGGACTCGCGTGACTGGAGCGGCTTCAGCGAGGTGCGACGCGTCCGCGACCTGGTACTCGATCCGACCGCCTTTCCGACCGCGGCGACGCTGCAGGCAACCGCCAACCTTGGCCGGCTGACCGTCACGTCAACACTCGGCAACGCCGACGGCGATGCCGACTTCGACCAGCTCTACAGCTATGGAGCGCGGTCATTCTCCATCTGGAGTGTCGACGGTGCCGGTCACCTCAGTCAGATCTTCGACAGCGGCGACGACCTGGAACAGATCACGGCCGCCGAGTTCCCGGCCGATTTCAATTCCACCAACAACGCCAACAACTCGTTCGACTCCCGCAGTGACGACAAGGGTCCGGAGCCGGAAGCGGTCGTGGTGGGCAAGGTGCTCGGCGGCACATACGCGTTCATCGGCCTGGAACGGATCGGCGGCGTCATGCTCTACGACATCACCAACCCCTTCAGTCCGGAGTTCGTTGAATACGTCAACAATCGTGACTTCTCCGCCTCGACCGCGGGCGCCGGCGACCTCGGTCCCGAATGCGTCGAGTTTATCGACATTGGCCGCAGTCCCTTGCAGACCGCCGCGATCCTCGTGGCGAACGAGATCAGCGGCACGACGACCGCCTACTCGGTGAAGCGCGAGATCGGTCTGGGAGACTTGCCGGCACACATCCTGGACGGGTTGATTCCTGATCTGTTTTGAAGAGCTGTTGTTGCCAGCCTGAGCCCGATGGGACAGCGCAATTGACACGCGTGTCGTGCGCAGCAGGACGCACGGAAGTCGGAGGTCAGACGTCGGCGGTCGGACATGAGCCCCGGAGGGGCGACAGTCAACATTGGCCGCCGGCTGTCGCCCCTTCCGGGGCTGACGATATGCCGGTCGCCGTTCTTCCAGGGGCTCACGCCCCTGGCTGTCGGCGCTCCGCGGCTCTTTACGAGCGCCGCGGGATGTGCAGGGCGAACGCGTCCTGCCCAGGTTGGTGGAGGAATCCGGATTGACAGCAGCCACCGGGCGATTTACTTTGCGACACAAAGTTTATTGGCGCCGGGAGGGCCTGATGTCCGATTGCGGCCCCTCAAACTCGCGCGGTGGTCACACGTTTCCTGACACACGGTTCACCCGGCCATTCCTTGCCGTCAATAACTTTGCAGTGCAGAGCACAGAGGAGTGTCACATGCCTGCCTCCGGCGTCGAATGCGAACGCGAACCAAGTCGAGCGCGCGCCGCCTTGCGGTCCGAACCCTGGACATCGGCGCAGTGGCGCGACCACTTCCGCCGCAATCGGGATTCGCTGCTGACAATTCCGTGGGACACGGTCGGTGAGTTGACGCCGGCCGAGCGCCGCACGATCGCGCGATCGGTCCAGATCTTCCAGAAAGGGGAAAGCGGCGAGGGGCGGCACTTTCTGAAGTGCGCGACGCGATACGCTGATCGGACGGGGGACGCCGAATACGTCGACGCCGTGCGGCTGCTGATCGCCGAAGAGCAGCGGCACGCAGCGGACCTGGGGCGGTTTCTGGATCTGTCCGGGATCGGTCGCATCCGTCGAAACTGGAGCAACGGCGTCTTCCGGCGATTGCGCAAGCTGGCGGGGCTGGAGACGATCGTGGCCGTGCTGGTCGCGGCGGAGATCATCGCCAAGGTCTATTACCGCGCGCTGTATGGCGCGACGACCTGCCCGGCACTGCGGCGACTCTGCGCGCAGATCCTGCGGGATGAAGAGGCCCACGTACGGTTTCAATGCGAGCGGCTGGAGTTGCTGCGTCGCAACAATCCGTGGTGGCTGGCACGGCTGAAAGAGTGCGCGCATGCCGCGCTGTTCCGGGCGACGTGCCTGGTGGTGTGGTGGACCCACAGGCCGGTATTCATCGCCGGCGGGCTCAGCTTGCGTCGCTACTGCCGGCAGGCGGTAATCGAGTTTCGGAAGGCGTAGGTCACGCTCCCGCGTGACGGAATCGTCACCACCAATCCAGGTACTTCGCATAAGCCTTGCCCACTGGATTGGTAGTGAACAAGTTGGTGTGCTTGCCCAGCCAGAAGATCGGAAAGTACGTGACCTCCATCAAGCGGTCGCGACTCATTGCGGACACTCCCTCCCTTTCGCACAGCCAGAGGACAGGTCCGGGACTCGCGACGTACATCATCCACAACGTCAGGATGACAACGGTGAGTCTGCGAATGTCGAATCGGATCGCCACCTCGGATTGGTGGTTCATGGGCGGTGCTTGCGATGACTCAAATTGCGTGAGGTGGAAGTCGGCACAACGTCCACAGGCAATTGTCGATACGCGACCGGCGCGGTCAATGTTGGGCATTTCCACCGCGCCTCATGATTTCCCGCCGGTGACGTTCCTTCGCGGTGGATTGAGCGAGAACGTGTCTTTGTTTCTCGATTCCGTCAGGCGGGAGCCTGACCTGCGGCGTGGCCCTGTGCTACACTCCCATCAGCGCACAGGGCGCTGCCGTGTCCGCGGAAAGGGCTGAGCCCACCTGCCCCACACGTTGTACCTCACGGTCGACGGTCCTTCTTTCGGTTCGCGACGCGGACACCGAGCCAGGCGGCAACACGCCGCGGAAAGGAGGTCGTCATGTCCCGTTCCCCGTCCGCCCCCACGCGCTCGCTCCCGGCCCGGCCGAGCCTCGCCCAGCTCAAAAAGCAGGCGAAGGATCTGCTCAAGGCGTTTCGCGCCGGCGATCAGGCGGCTGTCCTCGAAGTCGGCCTGTTTGAACAACGCCCGGACCACGCGAACTTCTCGCTGGTTGATGCGCAGCGCGTGCTGGCGCGCGCGTACGGGTTTGCAGGCTGGACCGCACTCAGGCAGCACGTCGCCGGGCTCAACGTGCAGGCATTCTGCGCCGCCGTCGACGCCGGAGACATTGCCACGGTCCGCAGGCTGGGCAAATCGCGGCCCGACCTGGTGAGCCTCTCGCCGGACGGCATCCACGGTGAGCGGATCGCGCTGCACTCCGCCGTGCTCAACCGCGACGCCGAGATGACCCGCGCGCTCATGGAGCTTGGCGCGGACGCGCGCCGCGGGATCTGGCCGCACCGCAGCGCGACGACGGCCATCGCCATCGCCAAGGACCGCGGCTATGACGAGATCGTCGCGATCATCGAAGCCGAAGAAGAACGCCGCCGCCGTGTGATGAGTTCCCCAGACGCGACGGTCACGTCGCAGACTGACGAGGTCCTCAAGGCGATCCTGCAGGACCGGTGCGACGACGCCATCCGGCTGCTCGAAAGCGACCCGTCGCTGGTCGGGGCGTGCAGCCTGCGCGGGGCGACGCCGCTCCACGTCGCGGCCTGCGCGCACAACCCGGAGATGGTCGCGTGGCTTCTGGACCACGGCGCGAACGTCAACGCCGAGGCGCCGTTCGATCTGCCGTATGGCTTTTCCGAGGCGACCGCGACCGGCAAAACGCCGCTCGATTATGCGGCGATTGTCGCCGGCTGGTCGTCGCACGGCCGGCACTTCACGTTCATGGAGACCGCGCACAGGCCGCCGGCGGTGTTCGACGAGACAGTGCGCATCCTGCGCGATCGGGGAGCGCGTTTGACACCCCGCGCCGCCGTCGCGATCGGCGATCAGCAGGCCGTGCGGCAGATGCACGCTGCGGGACAGTTGATCAACGAGATCCACACGCTCCGCGGCGGCCTGCTGAGCATTGCCGTGCGCGTCAACCGGCCGGAGATGGTGTCGCTGCTGCTCGACCTGGGGGTCGACCCGGATGAAACCGTTCCGGGTGACGGCGGCCAGCGGATGAGTTGGGGGATGCCGCTCTGGTTCGCCGCACTGTGCGGGCGGCACGAGATCGCCGAACTGCTGCTGTCGCGCGGCGCGGACGTCAATGCGATCGTGTGGGCGTCCGGCGATCCGCTCTCGATCGCCGGCGACACGCACGACGAGCGGATGATCGAGTTATTGCGGCGGCACGGGGGGCGCCTGACCGTGGAAGGAGTGGCGGGCGAGGGGGACGTGAATACGGCGCAGGCGATCCTTGACGGCAGGGTCCCCGCGGGAAGCCTGAACGTCGACGATCCGACGTCGGCGGACCTCGCCGAGCAGATGCTCTGGGCGGCGGCCGGTCGCGCGGAGATCGTGCGCGTCTGCCTGCCGCACATCACGCGGAAGCGCGACGATCCGTGGTGGAACTACGTGCTGCTGCACGCCGTCGACCCGGCCGGGTTCAAACTGATCCTGGAGCACGGCGTCGATCCGGACGTCTCCGGAGAAGGGGGCTACACCATCCTGCATCACCTGGCGTCGGATTATGCGAACGAGGAGACGCGCCTGATCCGGGCGACGCTGCTGCTGGATGCCGGAGCGTCACTCGATAAGCGCGATCCGCTGCTGAAGTCGACGCCGCTGGGGTGGGCGTGCCGGTGGGGGCGGCGGGCGCTGGTGGAGCTTTTGCTGGCGCGCGGGGCGGACGTGGTGCAGCGTGATGCCGAGCCGTGGGCGCGGCCGCTGGCGTGGGCGGAGAAGGGGGGGCACGGGGAGATTGTGGAGGTGCTGCGGTCGCGAGGGGCGGAGTCATAGCTCCCAGTTGCGGGAATGGGCGAATTGGGGAGTCGAAACAGACTGGCAACTGGGCGCTGGTCGGTCGATAATCAGAAGTGATTCTCCGTAATTCGATGAGTGTTGCGCGCATGCCGGGCAATGACTTCACACTGGATATCAATCCCGCCGTTCTGAGGTGGGCGCGGGAGACTGCCGGGCAAACCACGGCCGCGGTGGCCGAACGTTTGAAGGTTTCGTCGAGAACGGTTGACGAGTGGGAATCGGGTCGCCGCGCTCCGCAGTGGAAAAGCTTGCGAAAGTTGGCGCGCGAGTATCAGCGGCCCGTGGCCGCGCTGCTCCTGGCACAGCCGCCGGATGAACCTGAGCTGCCGGCCGACTTTCGCACGCTGCCTGCGTCGAAGCGGGAGTTGTCATCGCCGACGCGGCTCGCAATTCGCACGGGGCACTGGCTGCAGGAGCGCGCCGTCGAACTGCACGAGCAGCTTGGACGGCAGGCACGATTCCCCGACCAAAAGAATGCAATGTCGCAAGCTCCGGAGACGCTTGCTGCCGCATGGCGCGACGAACTGGGCATCGGCGTCGAGGAGCAATTGGCCTGGGCCGACAATTACGAGGCGTACCGGCGCTGGCGCACGGCCCTGGCAGAACGGGACATTCTCGTCTTTCAGTTTCGTTTTCCGCTGGATGAGTTGCGCGGCTTCTCACTCTTCGATCGGATTGTCCCGGTCATCGCGACATGCGAGTCTGACTTCGTGCAAGCACGGATTTTCACGCTCTTTCACGAACTGGCTCACTTGCTCTTACAGCAGCCGGGCCTGTGCCTGCCGAATGAGACATCTCCACCGCGAGGCGCGGAAGTCGAATCGTACTGCAACCGGTTTTCAGCCGCCTTTCTTGTACCGCCGGGTGAGGTGCGCTCGTGGGAACCGAAAGTCTTCGCCGGGCACGACGGCGATACGGAGCGCAATCTCAAAGGCCTGGCGCGGCGCTATCACGTCAGCAAGTATGTCATCCTGGGCCGGCTGAAGGCGGAGCACCGTCTTGCCGAGACGCAATACCGACAGATCTCGCGTCACTGGGCCGCGCAGGATGATGCGCGCGCGGCGATGCCGCGTAAGCCCGCGAGCGGTGGGCAGACGGCGGTGAGGATTTGCGGCCGCCAACGCGGACGGGCATTTATATCGCTCGTGCTGGAGGCGGCTGAGAA
>CAZWGW010000372.1:0-7028 GCA_964633565.1 uncultured Planctomycetaceae bacterium | reverse complement strand
CAAGATCTCCGACGTGGTGCGCGACGGCGATCGGCTGGAATTCACGCGGCTCGATGCCGGACTGCCGTTCAACTACGGACTGTTCTACGCGCTCAACTACGCCTGGGTGCCGGTCCCGTCCGAACTGGCCCGCTACATGCTGACCGTCACCGGCCTCCCGGCCGGTCGCTACCTCGTGACGGCCGACGGTCGCGGCGTCGGAAACTATTCCGCGCAACAACTGGCCACCGGGATCAACATGGCCTTCGCGACGACCAACGCCTGGGAGCCCGGGGGACCGTGGGACGCGCAGGCGTCACTGCTCAAGCTGGTGACCGAGAGCAAGGACAATGTGCAGACGGCGGAGTACCTGCGGCTGTTGTACGCCGAACATCGCGCGGCCGCCACGCAGGACAAGGCCGCATCGGAGCAGGCCGTGCGCGATCTGGAATCGCTGCAGCGCAGCTCGGCGCGGGCGCGGCCGTACCGGTTTGAGATTGAGCCGGCCGCCAAGCAGCCATAGAGGGCGCCACGCAGGCCGGAGTCCAGTACGGTCCCGGCTCGCGTTCCACGTGCTGCCACCACTCGCGTGATCGCCGCGGAAATCTGCCAGGCGATTCGGAAACCGTAGTCGCGACAGAGGGTCAAGGAGCGCGAGATGCCGCTGGGCGATGCGGCAGAAGCGGTCCTTCAATGGGGGAGTATCGGCGAAATTCGTTACGGCGTCGGCCGCCTCGGTCGGCACGTATTCCGGGACATGACTTCGATCAGAACTCGCCAAAACACTCACCGCCGTGGCGCGAGGCCAGCGCCAGAAACGTCCGGTCGTCGATCGAATGCGACAGAAACCGCACCGAACCGTCGCACAGACCGAAGTGCGCGCCGCCCGAGTGGGCGCTCCAGTAGTGCAGGAGGTCGTCGCTGGCGGTGAGGTCTCCCGCGTGCAGTCCCTCCGAGGCGTCGAGGACCGATTCGCCCAGGCCGCGGCTGTCGAAGCCGAACCCCGTCGCCCACCAGCCCCAGTACGCCGTCGGCTCCGCCGGCCGCTCGCCGAGCAGGATCGTCTGCGATGTGCCGTCGCGAATGTGTGCGAACCGTGTCACGGTATTGACGTCCGGAAACACGCCGTTCCCGGGCAGGGGGCGCGTCGACCCGCGGCAGGCGAGATAGTTCGTCAAGGCGTACGCCTCGCCCCCGGCGCAGTCCACATCTGACGCATACACCCGCTCGCCATGCGGATCGCTGGGACAGAGCAGCACGCCGAGTTGCGTCGACGTGTAGGGCCGGTACTTGTGGCAGTGCGTCCAGATGTCTTCGTTCAGGTCGAGCTGCGCGTAGAGCGGCTGCTGGTCGAGTTCCGGCAGGACGCGCACGATCCAGCTCCACCAGCCGGTGTCGAGGCCGTTGCCGCCCGCGACGCTGGAGGGGGGAAAGCTGCCGCTCCGGTCGTGGTAGTTGTGCAGGGCCAGCGCGATCTGGCGGAGGTTGTTTTTGCACTGCACGCGGCGCGCTGCCTCGCGGGCCTGCTGGACGGCCGGCAGGAGCAGCGCGACGAGGACGGCGATCACAGCGATGACGACCAGCAGTTCGATCAGCGTGAAGCCGCACTGCTCCGACGGCAATCGTACTGTCGGCGCACGGTCGTCCTGCGATAATCGGCCTGTTGTCGACATGCGATCTCGCCTGCCAGGTTGAGCCGGACTTCCGGTCTCCGGCGCCTGGACCAGACCAGGCGCCGGGCTAGCCGACCGGGATTGTCGATCAGTGAGCGTTGGGAATCTTGACGCACCTGCCCAACTCGTTGCACGCATGATTCGGCGGACAATCCGTGTAACTGCGGCAGCGTTTGCCCGCCTCGGCGATCCCCGGCAGGGCCAGGTTGCTGCCCAGAATCCCGGCGATGGCCAGCGCGAACTGCCCGCAACGGCCAGCAAACTGCCGACGCGAAAGGTTCGTCGCCGTCTTTCCGGCCGCCTCACGAAGTCTCTCAAACATGTGACATCTCCTTTGCAAGAATCGAATCGTCACTCGTCACGTTTCCCTCCCCGGTACGACCGGGTTCGGGATGGTCGCCCCGGGCCCGCCGTCCTGCGCCGCTCAGCACGTAGCCCAGGTGCTGCCGGCTGCCGGCGATTCCGGCCGACTGCACCACGCCCCCCGCATCGATCAGGAATGCAAAGGGAGTGGCATACACTTCAAAGCTGCGCGACACTTTCCACTTCTCCTGAATGAGCACGGGAAACTCGGCGTTGACGTCGTCCGCCCATTCGCGGGCGATCTCCGGGTCAGCGTTGTTCACCGCGACGACCTGTTGTTCCGCCTTCCGGGCGAGGGCGTTCAGTTCGGGAACGATGGAATGGCAGGGACCGCAGCCGGCCTGAACGAAGACGAGCAGGACCGGCCGGCCTGCGAAATCACGCAGCGACATCTGTCCGCCGTCCACTCTGGGCAATGAAAAATCCGGCGCCGGCTGGCCCGGTTTCAGGCCTGTGCGGCCAACCCGGTTCGGTGTGGTCGCTTCCAGTTCCTCCAGCTTCCAGTCGAGGATCCCGTGGGCGCGCAAGGCGCCCAGCAGCAGGAAGCCGAGCGCGAGGAACACCAGCCAGAGCAGGATGTTGGACAGGATCAATGCGGTCGCGACGTGCGGCATGGTCATTTGCGTTTTCGCTCCGCACATCCGCATTGCCCGCTGCCGCGGACGATTTCCTGGCACGTCCCCCAACCATCGCTCGTTTTACATGAGTCGCCCACCAGGTGCCCCTCGCACGGAGTGAAGGAAGTGTCCGGGTCGCAGTACATCGGCTTCCGGCCCGCACGCGCGTCGTTGGTCAAAGCGACCACTCCGCTGACCGCGGCCGCTGCGGCCATCGCCGAGCGGCCAAAGCGGCCCAGAAACTGGCGGCGCGAGACGCTGCTCGCGACGCGCTCGGCAGCCTGACTGAGCTTCTCGAACATGTGCTTTCTCCTGAATGAAGGGGACACGAACCTTGGTACCTGGTTAAACAGCGTCCCCTTCGTTTTGGTGCGCGGTACACTAGGTGGGGTCATCTCCCGGCGCGCACACCGAGCACCGGGGGGACGCCTGGCCGGTGGACCCAGAGGGTGCCCGTTCGTTTCGCCGCGAGTCCTCACCGGCCGCTGTTTTGTCAGTCGTCAGTTGCCCGTGGTCCGTTTTCTGTTGCGCTGGTTTCCAATTCGGCGGCCTGATTGAGTACTGGCAGTTGCCACAAGCGCACAGTCGTATCAAGACCGCCAGACACGGCGCGGCGACCGTCGGGCGACAAGGCGACAGACTGGACGCCCCTGGAGTGGCCCGAGAACGCGCAGACTTCTTTTCCCGTCTCGAACTTCCACAAGTGAACGGTTTTGCTCGTGATTTCTCCGTAGTTGCCCGAGAGAATGTACTGGCCGTCGGCCGAGATCGCGGCGCTTGTCACGGAACGCTTGTGCAGAATTCGGCTGGTCTCTTTGCCCGTCTCCATGTCCCAGAGCCGCATGGTGTGGTCCAGACTGGTCGAAAGAATGTGCCGGCCGTCGGGAGTGAAGACCGCCTGCCAGGCGCCGTCATGGTGACCTTTGAAACTGCGTAATTCGGACGCGTTTTCCAAGTTCCACAGTCGCACCAGCGCCCGGCCTCCATACCCGCCGGCCGTCAACACCTGGAGCGCGTCGTCGGAGAATCGCACGCTCCACAGTCCTCTGGTGTGGTTGAAACGCTGAAGCTCCTTCCAGTTTTCCACGTCCCAGACGAGGACGGTGCCGTCATAGTTGCCGATCAGGGCCTGCCGGTCGTCGTCCCCAAAGGCCACGCTTGTGACCGCACTTCCGGTGGTCTGCAGACGTTGGAGTTCCTTGCCGCTCTCCAACTCCCACAAACACACGGTCCCGCCCCCCTCCTGGTGATCGAGATTCAAGTCAAACGCGGTTCCGCTGCCGGAAAGCGCGAGGCGTCCATCGCGAGAAACGGCGACTGTGTAGACCCAGCCGTTGTGGCCTTCGAAACGCTGCAACTCGGTGCCGGTTTCCGCGTCCCACACTCGGACGCTGCCATCTCCACTGGCGGAAACGATGCGCCGACCGTCCGGCGCGAAAGCGACGCTCCACACTTCCCCATCGTGCCCCTCAAACCGCCGGATCTCGCGCGGCAAGTCCGTCCCTGGGACGGATGCGGCTGCCGTTAGCGCAGGCCGCGGCTCCACACGGATCGTCACCACCTTGGTGTCGCCGCGCTCGATCGTAAGCACGTCCGTCTTGATGGGCTGGCCGTCCTTCGTGGCCTGCAGCTTGTAGCTGCCAGGACGCAGCCGCACCTGTTCCACGCCGCCGCCGCTGATCGTCAGCTCTTCGCTGTCGAGCGCGACCTGCACGGTGGGGTCGTCGATTTCGATGATCAGCGTCCCCTCGCCGGTGACGATGCGGACCACTGTGCCAGCCAGGCGCGTCACGCCGGTCGCTTCGGTCAGCCCCAGACCGCCGAACAGACACAGCACCGCGGCTGCCGCAATCGACCAGCGCGTGCGCCGACCTGTTCGCGCAGCCGGCCGGGGAACGGGCGGCGCCGAAGTCATTGCAACCGCAACGCTCGGGACGTGCGGCCAGTGGGACTGGCACTCACCCAGCAGCTCGGCCACCTCGCTCGCGGTTTGAAACCGGTCGTCAGGATGCTTGGCCTGCAATCGCCCAATGACATCGCACAGCCATTGCGGCGTCTCGGGAATCAGCTCCGGAATGGGCCGCGGCGTGTCGTCGCACACGCGCTTGAGCACGGCCACGGTATTGGACGCCCGGAACGGCGGTCGCCCGCTGACCATCGTGTACAGCACACTCCCCAGGCTGAACAGGTCGGCCCGCTGGTCGATCGTTTCGCCGCGGGCCTGTTCCGGGGCCATGTACATCGGCGTGCCGGCGACAATGCCGCTTTGCGTCAACTGGGCGTCGTCGGCCGCGCGGGCCAGGCCGAAGTCGGTGATCTTCACCCGTTCTTCAGGCCCCTGCTCCAGCAGGATGTTGCCGGGCTTGATGTCGCGGTGGATCAGCCCCTGCTCGTGCGCGGCCGCAAGGCCCCGGGCCATCTGGCAGCCCAGCCGCAACACGTCCGGCGCTTCCAGCGGGCCGACCCGGTCCAGCCGCTCCTGGAGCGTCTCGCCGGGGATGTATTCCATCACCAGGTATGGCGTCGGCAGTTCTTCGACGGCGTAGATCCGCACGACGTGCTCGTGTCGAAGCTGCGCGGCAACGCGCGCCTCGCGCAAGAAACGCTTGCGCGGCGGCGACGTCGCGGCCATCGCCGGCGAGAGCACTTTCAACGCGACCACGCGCTGCAGCGAATCGTCGAATGCCCGGAAGACGATGCCGAAGGCCCCCTGGCCGAGGCATTCCAGGATTTCGTAGTGCCCCAACCGCCCTTGCGATCCCGGGTACGTCGACGGCTCCAGAAACTTCCGGATCTCATCGATCCCCTCTGTGAGGCTGACGCAGGGTGAAGTCTTGTCCCCGTCGACTGCCGAACGCAGCCGCAAGACAAGTTCGTTCCGGGCGCCGAGTTCGCCCAGAGCGGCCGCACACACATCACACGTCGCGACATGCGATTCGACAGCAGTGGCGTCGGGTCCCGCGAGACGCCCGTCGCTCAGGGCGGTCAATTCATCGCGAGACGGATGGGGATCGGCAGGCGAGGCCATCGAGCGATCGTCCAGGGATCACGGGAAAATCAGCGGCGAAACGCCGGGCCCGGGTGTCGGCACTCGGGCTCCACACCCGGCAGTAGTGCGCGAGGCGGGCCGTTTCTTACACAGACTTTCGATTTCTCTGCTCGTTGGCCGCCGGTCACGCCAGGTCGTCGCCAATCAGGCGGGCCGCCTCTTCGCGCAACCGGCGGAGGACGCGGGACTTGGCAACATAGACCGCCCCCGCGGTCATATTCAGTGCCGACGCCACGACAGCCGCCGGTCGCTCTTCGATCACCAGTTGTTCAAACGCCTCCAGGGTCGCCGGCTCAAATTCGGCGGCAATCCGGGAGAACAAGTGTCGCAGTACGGCCCGGTCGTGCTCCCGGTCCCAGTCATTGGAAGCAGCCGCTTCGATCTCCTGCAGGCGCTCCTGAAAGTCGCTGCCGCCGACCGGCCGGCCCCGGAGGCGTTCCCCGCGACGATGACGGAGCAGGCGATGCAGGCACGCCGCCCGCAGCCATGTTCGGAATGCTCCCGTCCGTCCGGAATGGACGAACTCCGGGAGTTCCCCGGAGAGAGTGGCGAGCACGTCCTGCGTCAGGTCGTCCGCATCGACGGGCGGCACTCCCTGCGCGCGATACCACCCACGGATGAACGGCCGGTAAAGCCGGTCCAGTTCGTTCCACGCCTGGGGCTCACCCCCTCCCGCCTGCTGCAGCAACGTCAGCCGCGTGGCGTCCATTGTGGGGATTCTGCAGGACGAAAGCGTTCACGGACGTGTCGTGGCGATCCGTGATCGCCGGGACAGCATCACCGCAACTGCGGTTCACAGCAAGTGAGCATACGCGGCGGCAGCACGCGAATCCAGACTCGCGTCGCTGACCCGGGCGACGGGCGGCACAGGGCGGAAATAGGAAGTAGCCGGTATGAACCCGGTACTGCGCGGCAGGACCCTCACGCCTGTTTGACGGACGCTCTTTCGCGGAGCGAAAGGCGACTATTATTGCCGCGCCTTGAGCATCCGCTCGGGTGCGAGATCGGGGAGGCGGGTTTGCGTCACGCCGGCGGGGCGGGAGGCATAGACGCGCCGGTTCTCGGCCCACCACGCCAGCCAGCGAGCAGCCCCGAGCCGCTGTACTTGGCCTGTTCGACGAGGAACATGATGGGCAGGACGAACAGGCCCAACCCCATGAAGACGGTCACGATGTACTTGACGTCCTCGTAGAAGACGTTCAGCGCGCTGACGACGAGCCCGATCGCGGTGACGAACATGAACTGGACGAGCAGGAGGTAGGGCAGCCACAGCGTCGTCGGCAGCACGACGTTGCGCATGACTCCCCACCAGATGACGAAGAAGACGGCCCACGAGATGAGGAAGTG
>CAZWGW010000371.1:0-7040 GCA_964633565.1 uncultured Planctomycetaceae bacterium | reverse complement strand
ACTCTCGCCAAGCACGTCGATCCGCAGCTTGTGATGCTCCGCGACCCGAAGGTTTCGGAATACGGAGAGCAGGAGCTGACGGCGCTGGCGTCACAATTGACCGACCCGAATTTCCGGATCTTCGTGGAGCGGGGCGAGATCCACGTGATGAACCGTGACGGCTACTGGCGCGGACGTGACGCGTTCGAGCTGTTCGACCGGTTCTCCGTGTCGGCGGCGCCGGATGCCACGCACGCGTTCTATCTGGGCTACGAGTTGTGCAAGGCCGTGACGGCGCTCACGCTCGGCAAGCAGTACGAGCAGGACCAGGCGCTGCAATGGGGATTTCTGACGGTGCCGGAAGAGAGCGCGATCGGGCGTCGACATGGAGGACGCGGCACGCCGTAGCGCACGCTGTTCGCGTGCGCAACCTCAATTGGCAATCTGCCGTTCCGGCACTCTCAGGAGCGCCAGCAACTCCCCGTCGACCGGGTTCCACAGCCCGATATTCCCCTCCGCCGCCGTCGATGCCAGCAGATCGTCCCCGCTGCTGAACGCGACGCGAGACACTGTGTGCTGCTTGACGAGCCGCTGCTGCTCCGTCCCGGTTGCCACTTCCCACAGACGGATTGTGCCATCCCCCGAACCCGATGCGAGAGTCTTGCCATCGCCGCTGAACGCCACAGTGAACACCCAGTCGTCGTGGCCGGTCAATGTCCGCACGGTCCGGCCGTCGTCCGGGTCGCGGAGCCGGATCGTCCCGTCGTACGACGCCGTCGCCAGCCACTTCCCGTCCGGGCTGAATGCGACGGCGTGGACGTCGCCGGTATGGTCCTCCAGCACGGCGAGCGATTCTCCAGTCGCGACGTTCCACAGCCGGACACTGTCGTCGCGGCTGCCGGAGGCGATGCGCGTGCCGTCGGAGCTGACGTCGAGCGCCGGAATCGCGGCCGTGTGCCCGTTCAGCACGTGCTCGGCCTGCAGTGACTCCGTGTCGATGATATGCACCGTCATGTCGTCCCCCGCGGACAGCAACCGCCTCCCGTCGGGCGTGAACGCCACCGCGTGGACGTCGCCGCGGTGCCCGTCGTATTCGTCGACCAGTTCGCCCGACACGACATCCCAGCGGCGGACCAGATTGTCGCCGCCGGCGGTGGCCAGCGTCCGGCCGTCCGGCGCAAAGGCCACGCCGAAGACCCACTCCGCATGCGCCGGGATCGAGCGGACGAGTTCGCGTCGCTCGACGTCCCAGACGTGAAGCGTCCCTTCGCCGTCGCCGACCGCCAGCAGGCTGCCGCCCGGGCTGAATGCGGCACAGGTCAGCGCATGCCAGTGAACCGTTCGCATCGCCAGCGAAGTCGCCACCGGAGACTTCCGGCCCCGGACGACGGTGAAGTACGGGTGCGCGGCGTCAAACTTCGCCAGGTCGGCGTCGGAGATCGTTGTTTCCTTGATGTACACCTCCTTGAGGTGCGGCAGGAGCGTCAACTCTTCCAGCCCGGCCGACGTGACGCGCGTATTCGTCAGGTCGATCCATTCCAGTTCACGGAGCTGCCGCCCGATACTGCGGGACAGCCAGGCGTCGTCGACGTCCCGGTCGGCGAGGTTGATCCCGGTAATGGGGTCCCAGCCCTTCATGAACTCCGCGCCGACAAATTCGCGGAACCATGCCGGTCCGATGGGGCGCGCTTCGACCTGGCCCCCCAAGGTCTGGACCTGATTGACCAGCGATTTCTGGCGGTGCCACCGCGCGCCGACGATCAGGCCGATCAGTCCGATGAGCACCACGATCGTGAGGATGAGCGACACGCCGAGTCTTCGAGGGCGTCTGTCGACTGCAGTCTGGTCGGTCATCAATGTATCTCCCCGGAGCGTACAAATGGTGAATGGATCGATCCGTCACATAGTCGCCCGGCCACGCTCGCGAGACTGCCGGGATTATGAAAGAATTCCAGCGCGGAGGGCCACTCTCATACGCGGCGGCGGGGAGCGACTGTTGGAAGTCGAAACGACGATGGCGAACAGCGGGTCGGTCCCTGCGCGGCCTGACGGCCACACATTCGACCGGGCCAGCCGCCTCGTGATCGCCGGGCTCATGTTCCTCCACCTGGCGGCCGGGATTCACACGGCCGTTTCCAAGTCCGTCACCCATGACGAGTTGTGGCATCTGCCGGTCGGCCTGCTCAACCTCCGGACCGGCCGGTTTGACTTCGACACGCTTAACCCGCCGCTGACCCGGATCTGGTCCGCGCTGCCGTTGTGGGTCGGCGGCGTTTCAGCGCGACCGGGTTTCGAAGCGGAAGTAGGGGGGAATTTCGTTGACGACCACCGCGACGATTTCCAGCGCTGGTATATCCGGGGCCGCCTCTTCAATCTCGCCTTCTCCGCCGCAATGGCGATTCTGCTGGCATGGTGGGCGAGGCGATTGTTTGGCGCGCCCGCGGCGCTGCTCACGACGCTGCTGTATTGCACGTGTCCCTCGATCGTTGCACATGCCAGCATCGTAACGCCGGATGCCGGCCTGATGCTGGCGTTCGTCGCGACGCTTTGCCTGTTCGAACGCTGGGCCGAGTCGCGCACCTGGCGAATGGCGATCGGCCTGGGGATCGTCCTCGGACTGGCGCAGGCCACAAAATACACGGCCGTGCTGTTGTACCCGCTGTTGCTCGTCCTGTGGGTCGTGTTCGGAATCGCGCGCCGAGCACACCCCCTTACGGCGCGGGCCGCGTGGTGGCAGATGCCGGCGGCGATTGCCATCAGTCTGGTTGTGCTGAACGCTGGATATCTGTTTCGGGGGACAGGCACGCCGGTCGGGACCTATCAGTTCCAGAGCAGCGAAATGCAAGTCGTCAGTCAATTGTTGAGCGGCGCAGGCGGTCTCCCCGTGCCTTTGCCCCGCGACTACCTGCAGGGGCTCGACAAGCAGCGGAGCATCATGGAGCAGCCCCATCCGGTGTTCCTCGAAGGCGTCTGGAGCGTGGCCGGATTTCCCGATTACTATCCGAAGACGTTCCTCTACAAGCTGCCGCATCCATTGCAGGGGCTGTGCGTGCTGGCCGTGCCGCTCGTATTGTTCGGCGGCTGCGGCGCGCGACGCTGGCGCGTGCAATGTCTGCTGCTGCTGCCGGTCGTCCTGCTGTTGATTCTGGCCGCGCGGACGCCGATGCAGCTCGGCATCCGGTATGTGCTCCCCGTGCTGCCGCTGCTGATGCTGTTCGCCGGCCAGTGCGGACTGTGGCTCACGCGCCGAGCGCGCTTCCTTCAGGCCGGCCTGTGGACGGTCATCGCAGCAGCGTGCCTGGCGTCGCTGCGGTTCCATCCGCATCACCTCGCGTACTTCAACGAATACACCGGCGGGCCGGTCGGCGGACGCAACCACCTGCTCGACTCCAACATCGACTGGGGACAGGACCTGAACCTGGTCCGGGACTTCATGCGGCGTGAGCACCTGGACACGATCGGCCTGGCCTATTTCGGCACGCTGCATCCGGAATTGACCGGCATCGAATATACGATTCCGCCGGAACTCACTTCCGAGACCGCCGCTGCGTGGTCGCTGCCGCCAGGGTGGTACGCGGTGTCGGTGAACTACGTGATGGGCCGGCCGCATCTCATCCACGAGGCGCACGGCGAAACGCGCGGCGTCGATCGGGACGCGTTCGGATACTTCCGGCGGCTGGAGCCGGTGGCGCGGCTCGGGTACTCGATCGACGTGTACCACGTTACGGAGCCGATCACAGCCACAACTCCACCCGCTCCCTGAGCGACGCCGGCAGACGTTTTTCGATCGCCTTCTTGATCTGCCCGTCGTGGTACCGCGTGCTGAAGTGCGCCAGGATGATCCGCTCGTTCTGGAACCGTCCCGCCCGGTCGATGACGTCGTCCAGGTGCGTGTGGCCGTACTTGTGGATCTTCTCCTTGCGGTGCTCCGGACGGAAAAACGTCACTTCCGTAATCAGGATCTGCGCCGCGTACACCGCCGGGTCGTTGTCGAGGCCCGCCGGGGCGGTGTCGCCGCAATAACAGACCAGCGGCACGCGGATTTCTGCGCTGACGTCGATTCCGTTGTACCGCAGGTCGCGGATCTGCGCGCCGCTCAGTCCCTGAAACTCCGGTTTCAGCTTCTTGCGGCGGTCCCAGACGATGAAGCCGCGTGAAGGCACGGTGTGCTGCGTGTTGAACGCCGTCACCACGTGCTCGCGCGACAGGTCGAACTCGTCCCCGGCTTTCACGCCGATGAGCTGGCACAGCATGCGGCCGCGGTCGAGGCGCTGCCACGAGCGGAGCATCCGCTCGGCCGGTTCGACGATCTCCTCGGGCATGTAGATGGTCGGCGGGTCCATGCGCATCATCCGCCGCCGGGCGACGTAGGCCGGCAGCGCCGCCATGTGGTCGAGGTGCGAGTGCGTGATAAAGAACGTCTGCGTCCCCATGAACGACCAGGGGCTGCCGCCCATGTCGAACCCGACCTTCAGCTCCGGGATGCGCCAGTAGCTCTGCACCGCGGCGCGCGACCACCCCTCGACCGTGAGGCCCTTGTGCGTAATCGTCTTGAGGGGGAGGTTGTCGACCATCGGACCGCCGCTTCCGTCGGGCAAGGACGGTAGAGAATAGAGGATCGACGGGCGCGGTTCGAGGATGCCGCGGTGTGCGCGCGGCGCAGCAGGACGAGGCCGGCGTCCGTCAGCGGGAGGGACACAGGTCTGTCGGCGCGGGTTCGATGGATCGCTGCTGAAACGGTGCGAGTCACGTCAACGATTGATAGTGCCGCGTGATCAGGTCGTTCTGCAGCCAGAGCAGCTTGTTGAATGCGCGGAGCGTCCGGAGTTCGACATCGCGCTCCAGGCCCAACCCGGCGATCGTGCTCAGCAGCGCGTCGGACACGAAGCCCATCAGGGCGTTCATCTGCACCAGCGGCACCGAGAGGTCCTTGCTGCCGGCCGTCGGCGTGTGGATCTTTCCCACAAGGTCGAGGTAGCCGACCATCTTCTCGTCGTAGGGCTGAGTCACCAGCTTTGCCAGGTATTGCCCCAGGTGCTTCTTGCGGAACGCGATCATCGGGTGATCCTGCGTCAGACTATCGAGGCTGGTCGGCACCTCTCCCTCGTAGCCGGACTGGCGCGGGACGAAGTGCCGCCTGGTTGCATCGTACGAAAAGAGCCGGTCGTAGACGGCGTCGACCAGGGTAGGGACGAGCGGGGCGAGGTGAGGAGCCGCGGCGTGGATCGCAGCGACGTCTGCCGGGCTGAAGCCCATGAACTCGGAAACGTATCCGAAGCGATAACCCAGGTCCGATTCCAGCCGCGGTTCGTTGATGCGTTTCACGGGCACTGCTCCTGTGTCAGGGCAAAATTGGATATCGTTGTCCTATTTGCAATCAGAGTAGCCCGTGCTATACTGGATGTCAACATCCAATTTACAATTTCGGGAGACCGTCATGCTCTCGCAGACCGTCGAATACGCCCTCCGTGCTGTCGCCCATCTGGCGAGCGAAGCGCCGCGGCCCCTCACGACCGAACAGATTGCAGAAACGACGCGCGTCCCCAAGGCGTATCTGTCCAAAGTCCTGCAGGCGCTCGTGCGCGGCGGGATTGTGCATTCCCAGCGCGGCGTGGGGGGCGGCATGACGCTCACCCGCCCGCCGAGTGCCATCACGATCCTCGACGTCGTCAACGCAGTCGATCCGATCAACCGCATCAAAACCTGCCCGCTCGGCCTGGTCGGACACGGTGTGCGGCTGTGCCCGCTGCACCGGCGGCTGGACAACGCGCTGGCCCAGGTCGAGAACGCGTTTCGAAAAACCACATTGGCGGAAGTGCTGGCTGAGCCGAGCGCCAGTGTGCCGTTGTGCGAGTTTCCCTCCGTTGCGTCTGTTTGATTGTTGGGGGTCACTGGCACGGGACTTGCGAAGTTCGACGGTTAACCCGGTTCAGTTCGACGTCATGCACTTGAGTTGAAGGAGGTCGCCATGGTCAGCGGTGCTCTGTTGATCATCCCGGTGCTGGTACTGGTTTCGGTGGGCGTGATGCTGGCCGTGTTCCTGGACGTCGCCTTTTCACAGAGAGCGCGGCGCAAGGCGGTCCACCCGCTGCCGCTGCTGATCGGAAACGAATTGCGCGACTGGGGCGTGAAGGAGGGACGGACGCTGACGCAAAACGCAGTAGCGTCGCACGCCGGAAAGGTCGATCCCGTCGTCCTCGCGCAGACCGCGACTGCGTTTGCCGATGATGTGCTCGCCCGGACCCTCCATCTCTCGACACCGCATGCGGCGGGTCTCAACTGCCGGGATGGCAACGGAGAAGTCCCCCGCGTCACGATGCCGGAAGCACTGTCAATTGTCGAGGAATTGCGGCAACGCGGCACAGTGGAGCTCCTGGCTGTCCGCCAGCGCGCCCGCCGAAACCTTGCCGCGGCTGCCGAGGCGAAAGCAGTGACCGCGCTCGCTCACTGCCCGCTGCGGACCATTGCCGGAACGTGCGCGTGCGCCCTGTCGCGCCCGCTGGCCTGCAGCGGCCGGTGCCTGGCTGGTTGCGACCAGCCCGCCGGTGACGCCGGCTGGGGGCGCACACTGGGTGAAGGTCTGCTCGAGGGAATGCAGGCCGAGCTTCGGAGCACGGGATTCGATGGCGATCGCTACGAATTGAACGAGGTCCTGGCGCAGTTGCCGGACGTCCCCGATGCGGCCGCGCGCTGGCAGCGCGGTGAGCACCTGCTGGCAACAACAGGCACGCATTGAGGGGTGAGGAGCATCAATCGGCAGATCTAGGTCAGACGTGCACCTTCGCACGATGTGTGCGGATGTGCGCAACACTTTTTCTCCTGAACAGGCGGGACGTGACATGCAACGACGCGAAATTCTGAAATGGATGAGCCGCGGTCTGGCCGTCGCGACGACCGCCATCGTCGGCATTCCCGGCGCGCGTTACCTGTTCGGCACGATGCAGCCGCGCGGCGCGAGGGGTGGATCGCATCAGCGGGTCGCGCGGCTGGCGGACCTGCGACCCAAGGTGCCGCTGCAGGTGGCCGTCACCGGACAGCGGCAGGACGCGTGGACGACGCAC
>CAZWGW010000370.1:0-7045 GCA_964633565.1 uncultured Planctomycetaceae bacterium | reverse complement strand
CTGAAAGCATCTAAGCGCGAAGCCTTTCCCAAGATCAGGTCTCGATGAGCCCCCTGGAAGACGACCAGGTTGATAGGCCGGTGGTGTAAGGCGAGCAATCGTCTCAGCCGACCGGTACTAACGGGCAAACGCTTGACCATTTTTGTTCCCGAATCGCTTCCGGCAGCGGGCATCCGCCACTCCGGGAGCTGCTCGCCACGCTTTGCTGCCGCCACCAGATACGCGGCGCGGACGGCCTCACCGCCGCCACGCCGATTTCCGGCGACTTTACCCGTCAGGTCACACCCGTTCCCATTCCGAACACGACCGTTAAGCTGGCGGGGCCGATGATAGTGCCGAAAGGTGCGAAAGTAGGTCATTGCCGGATCCTTTTCGAGAAACCCCGAGTCATGCGCTCGGGGTTTTTCGTTGCGTTGCACCACAGCCCGCCGTCTGTTTCAATGTCGGACTGAAGTGCCCCCCGGGCACCAGGTTCTGTTATTCAGGGAGTCTGTTGATGTTTCGATGCGAGTTGTGCCAGACCGTGGTCCCCCCACGCCAGCGTTCCACGAAAATCGTGCTGGCCACGCGCCCGCGGACCTACGCCTCGCGCGGCACCGAGCGCCGCGAGCGCCCGGGTCGGCCCCCGCGCGGTCGGTTCCCGCAGCGCAAGGAGGCCGAATACGACAAAGGGGGCGTCGGCACCGAGATCGTCCGCGAGGCGATGGTTTGCCCCAAATGCGCCGAGGAGCACCAGAAAGAGATGGCAGCCCTCGCCGCTGCTGCTCCGCCCCCCGCGCCGGTCGTCGCCGAATTCCCGGAGTTCGACGACGAGTAACGCCCACCCTTACGGGAACGTAATGGTGAGCGAGTCAAACTGCAGCGTCAGGTTGCCGCCGTTCCCCATCGTGGTGTCGACGTTGTCCGAAGCCGTCGGCCCGATCGTGCTGTCGATCGTCGTCACACCGAAATCGACCAGCAGCGGCGCAGGCGTGTTCTGAATCAGGATTGATTTTGCCACCGACCCGTTCAGCGTGGTTGACGCGCTCGTCAACCGGCCGGCGACCGTGTCCAGGAAGATGGCGTTCGCAGCGCTGTTCGTCGATTGCAGCGTGGCAAACTGCAGGTCGATCGTCAGCGGATCGAGCGACATCGCGGCCCCCGTCGTGGTTGTAATCGAACTGGCGGGACCAGTCTCCAGGTTGAATGTTGTGCCGCCCCCTTTCGTGTCGACGAGCAACCCGGTCCCCATCCGGTTGAAGATCGTCAGCGTTTCGATCCTCAAGTCACCCGTCGGATCGAGCAGCCGGACGCCGTTGCCGGTGACCGCCCCCATCGCGCCCGATGCTCCGATGGTCAGGCTCGCGGCCTGTACCTGATCGATTGCCACGGTCGCGGGGTCGGCGTCAAACGTTGCCGTGTCGACGAGCAGTCCACCGGTCATGGCGGCGGACACGACGTTCTGGTCCAGGCTGGTGATGAAAGTCGTCCCCGCGCCGGCCGTCCCGTTGATGTTTATTCCGGCGCCGGCGGTCGACGAAAACGTCGTGTCGTTGATCGCCAGCGTCAGATCGCCGGTCGACCCGCCGCTGGTCGCGGCATGCAGCGCATTGCCGGCCGATGTAATGCGATTCGTCCCGTCGAGCGACACGCTCAGGTCGCCCGCCCCTCCGACGATGATCCGCAGCCCTTGCGCGGCCGCGGCCGTCACCACGAGGTCACTGAATTCAACCGTCCGGTCCGTGCCGGCCGAGAGCACTTCGACGCCGTTGCTGGCCGCGTTGTTGACCGTCAGGCTCGTGACCACAACCGAAGAGTCGTCGACAAACAGCCCGACTCCCGCCGTAGACGCCACGCACACCGTGTCGAGCAGGGCGGAGTCGACCGCCGTCAGAGTGACGGCGTCGCCCGCCGCGCTGGAAACGGTGCTGTGGTCGATCGTGAAGTTCGACACTCCGGTCGCCGTGATCTCGCCCGTGACGCTGAAGCCGGAGAAACGGGAGTCATCGGCCATGTCCACCGTGCCAGTCAGCGTCGGCAGGTCCATCAGGTCGGGGCTCGTGCCGGAGAATGGCAGCGTCTGGAAGCCGATCTGCGTCTGGACGCGCTGGACCGGTCCGTTGGAGAGGACGGTCGCTCCTGGCACGAGTGTAATGTTCTCGACGAAGTCGCCCCCTTCAGGCGTGTAAATAATGCTCGTGCCGGCGTCCGGGTCGGCGAGTGCGGCGGTGAGCGTGCCGTAGGGGTCCTCGAACGTGCCGGTCCCCCCGGCGCCGTCCACAACATGCAGGAAGTTGAGGGGCGTGCCCGTGTCGTCGGTAGCGACGCGCGGCGCCCGGGTGATGACGATGTTCTGCAGCCGCTCGACCGGCGCACTCAGGCGATGCGCGATGTTTCCGGCGGCCGCATCGCCGGACCGCCGGTAATAGTGGTGGTCCATCGGCTTGTGGGCCTGCGTGTTCGGCGGCAGGAAGCGGTGCAGCGCCCGGATGGCGACTCCAACGGTCCAGGTGGTGCCGAAGACCTGGTCGTCCTGCACGGAGACGTCGAGCCAGTAGAGCTGGTCGATCGTGGCCTCGGCACGCGCCCGCCAGCCGAAAGCGTGTTTCGCGGTATCGGCGTCAAAGTAATACAGGCCGCCGAAGACGCGGGCCTGGGCACGGTCCAGGTCGACGAGGTTGAGGCCAATCTCGGCGTCACCGCCGGTCATGGCGAGTTCGTCGAGATTGACGATCAGCAGATTTCCCTGAAACCTGTTCGGTATCTGACCGCGCGTCTGGTCGACGCCGGGAATGTAGGCATTGGCCCGTGCATCGATGAGCGTCCCGAACGTCTCGACTCCGACGCCGAGTTGGCCGTAGTCGGTGACGTCGGTCTGGAGCCAGTCGCCGTATACATTGAGGCCCCAGATGCGGTTCTGCTCCAGGCTGTAATGCCGGAAGCCGACCCCGACGTTTGCGCCGACGAAGGCGTTGTTGCGGACGACGAAGCGGCAATCGGCAAAGAGGTTGTCCCACACCAGGTCGCCGCGGATCGGGGTGAAATACTCAAACGTCGTGAAGCTCTCGCCAAAGCCGACGCCGTCCCCGGCATCGTGGGCGACGCCGAAGCGCTGCACATAGGGAAAGTAGCCGTCCATCGACCACGGTTCGGGCAGCCCGCCGCGGAGATTGGCACTGGACGAGGAAAACCAGCGATCGACCGAACGGGTCACATCGGCCGGATCAAACTCCTGCAGATCATCCAGCTCGAAGTCAGCCGGCGCGAGCTGTGAATCCTGGAAAGTCGATGAATCTGGGTAGATTGTTCCGTCTGGTGAAACTACGGCATCCTCAGCGCGCGCGCCTGCCTCAAAGCCGAGCGTCGCCACGGCGACAAACGCAATGAGGACGAATCGATGAAACATCCTGAGTCCCAGAGCCTTGCAGCGAGCGAGTCACCTCCGCGGCTTCCCGGAACGGCAACAGGGCGGATCGTCACGTGTCAGAGTTTATCGACTGAGCCGGATGTGAGAGACGAGGGAAGTTTGAGGACTGAACCGCGTATACCGCTGCGACTCACCCTGCGGGCTGGCGTTTCGCGGCGCGTGGCATCATGCTGGCGACCCTCGGCGCAGCATTCGCCCGCCCCATGATCCTCCACGTCGACATGGACGCCTACTACGCCTCGGTCGAGGAACTCGACCGGCCGGAGCTGGTCGGCAAACCTGTCATCGTCGGAGGCACACCCGAAGGGCGCGGCGTCGTCGCGGCGGCGAACTACGCTGCCCGCAAATTCGGCGTCCACAGCGCCATGCCGGCCGCCAGGGCGCTCCGTTTGTGTCCCCAGGCAATCGTCCTGCGGCCGCGGATGAGTTACTACGCGGAGATCTCCGACCAGATCCGCGCGATCTTCCACCGCTATACGCCGCTCGTCGAGCCGCTCTCGCTGGATGAGGCGTTCCTCGACGTGGCCGGCTGCGAGGCGCTGTTCGGGTCCGCACCCGACATCGGCCGTCGGATCAAACAGGAGATCCGCGACGAATTGCGGCTCACCGCGTCGGTCGGCGTTGCGCCGAACAAGTTCCTGGCCAAGATCGCCAGCGACCTCAATAAGCCGGATGGGTTCCTCATTGTTGAACCGGGCGGCGAACAGCAGTTCCTCGACCCGCTCCCGATCAGCCGGCTGTGGGGCGTGGGAAAGGCCACGGGGCGCGAGTTCGAGCGCGTGGGGGTGGGCACGATCGGGCAATTGCGGCGGCTGTCGCTCGAATTTCTCGAGCAGAAGTTCGGACGGCACGGTGCGCACCTGTGGCGACTGGCGCACGGGATCGACGAGCGCCCCGTGGTCCCGGACCGTGAAGCGAAGTCGATTTCGCACGAGACGACGTTTGCCGCCGACGTCCGCGACATGGAGACGCTCCGCGCGTGGCTGCTGCAACTGACCGAACAGGTCGCCTGGCGGCTGCGAAAACACGACCTGTGCGGCGGCACCGTGCAGATCAAGGTCCGGTATGGCGACTTCCACACGATCACCCGCGCCGCATCGTTGCCGCTGCCGACCAACGTCACCCATGAAATCTGGGAGGCGGCCGCGCGGCTGCTGGCCGAGCGCCTGCCCGAACGGGCCTTGCGCATCCGGTTGCTGGGGGTCGGCGTGAGCGGGCTCGCGCCGGCTGGACAGGGCCAGTTGACACTGTTTGCCGACCCGGTTCACGACGACCACACGCGGGTCGATCAGGCGGTCGACAGCATCCGGCAGCGGTTCGGCACGGCGGCCGTCAGCCGCGGCAGCAACATCGATTCGAATCCGCGACCGGCGGAATGACGCGGCGCAAAGGTAAAGCTGGAAAACTGTTGACAGGAAAATTCTCCAACGGCAACGTTGGCTGGATCTCTTTGTCGGCAAGTTTCCTGTCACGATCCGCATGCCGGAGAGTGCGCCCACAGTGCGACTCGCGGGCTGGCGTTTCCCGGCGCGCGGCATCATGCTGGAGACCCTCCTCGCAGCAATTGTCCCATGAATGAGCGCGTCATGAACCGATTGCGAACTTGTGCCACGACCCTTGTCCCGATGGTCGTGGCAATGTGCGGACTGAATCCGGCCGCACACGCGGAGCGGCCTAATATCGTGCTTTTGCTCAGCGACGACCACAGTTACCCGTTCGTCAGTTGCTACGGCAACGAGAACGTGAAGACGCCGACGCTCGACGCCCTGGCGGCGGCGGGAATGAAGTTCCACCGCTTCTTCACGGCCGCCCCGCAGTGCGTGCCGTCGCGCGCGGCCCTGATGACGGGGCGGTCACCCGTCGCAGCGCGGATGACGCGGTTCTCATCGCCCCTGCCGCGCGACGAAATCATGTTTCCGGAACTCCTCCGCGAACAGGCCGGCTATTACACGGGCGTCTGCGGCCGAAGTTACCACCTCGACGGGTCCGCCCGGACCGGACCGGCGACGGCCCGCGTGTTTCAGGAGCACAATCTCAAGACGTTTGCGGACCGCGTCGACTACCTGCGGACCGGTCCCGATACGCAGGTGGCCGGTCAGGCGGCGGAGTTCCTCGACGGAAAGCCGGCCGACAAACCGTTCTTTCTGTGGGCGAACTTCAGCGATCCCCATCACGTGTGGAACGCGCCGCCGGAGTTCCGGCCTGATCCCGCATCATTGAAACTGCCGGCCCACTGGCCCGATCTGCCGGGGATGCGAGAACAACTCGCCGACTACTGCGCCGAAGTCAATCGGGTCGACCGGACGATCGCCGGCGTGCTCGACCTGCTGGAGCAGCGCGGCTTTGCCGATAACACGGTGGTCGTGTTTGCCGGCGACAACGGCGCTGCGTTGCCTCACGGCAAGGGGTCGCTGTACGACCCGGGCTCCAACGTGCCGCTGATCGTCCGCTGGCCGGGCGTGGTCGCTGCCGGGGGCGAATCGCGGGCGCTCCTCAGCGGCGAGGACTTGGCCCCCACGCTGCTGGCGGCGGCCGGTCTCCAGCCGCATCCGCGGATGAGCGGCGTCAGCTTTCTGCCATTGCTCACAGGGGAGGAGCATACGCCGCGGAGGTACATCTTCGTCGAGCGCGGGCCGCATGGTTCCGCCCCGGTCACGGTCAACATGCACAGCAGCGGCTACGACCTGAGCCGGGCCGTGCGCAGCGACCGCTACAAGTTCATCTATAACTGCACTCCATGGATTCCGTACGGACCGGTCGATTCCGCGGGCGGGGCCGCGTGGCAGCAGATCCAGGAGGCGCATGCGGCGGGGCGGCTGCCGGCCGGAGTCAGCGCGACATACTTTACGACGCCGCGGCCGGTGTACGAGTTGTACGACCTGGAGGCCGATCCGTCGGAATTGACGAACCTCAGCGGGCAGCCGGAGCATGCGGCCGTCGAGCAGGAACTCCGTGAGGCGCTGGCCGAGAAGATGATCCTCGATTTCGACTACCTGCCGCTGCCGGCCCTGCCCGGCGCCGACGTCTCCCGTCCGGCCCGCCGGGCCAATCGCGAACGCACGCAACCATGATCCGATTCCTCCATTTTGTGATCGCGGTCTCGCTGCTGAATCAGTCCGCATGCGCCGCCGACTGGCCGCAGTATCGCGGACCCGCGCGGAACGATATCTCGACCGAAACCGGACTGCTGCAGGACTGGCCCGACGGCGGGCCGCCCCTGCTGTGGACCTTCACTGACGCGGGCATCGGCTACTCGGGCCCCGCGATTGCCGGCGACCGCCTCTACACGATCGGCGGCCGCGGCGACACCGAATACCTCATCGCCCTCAGACTGGATGCCGTTGCCGATCAGACCGTTGAACAGGCGTGGGCGACCGCCGTCGGCCCCACGTTCGACTGGAACGGCAACTCGTGGAGCGCCGGCCCCAGCTCCACGCCTACGGTCGACGGCAATCTCGTGTTCGCGCTCGGTGGTCACGGCGACCTGCTCTGCGCCGACTCAGCGACCGGCGAAGTCCGCTGGCGCAAGAACCTCCCGCAGGAACTGGCGGCGGAGGTCAACCCCATCGGCGGCGGTCCCAAGAAGCTCGGCTGGGGGTTCACCTGGTCTCCGCTCGTCGACGGCGATCGATTGGTCTG
>CAZWGW010000369.1:0-7047 GCA_964633565.1 uncultured Planctomycetaceae bacterium | reverse complement strand
AATGAGGCAGGAGTGATCGCGGGAGCCGGCTGGGACAATGGTTTCCAGCAGGCGTTCATCGCCCTGCCGAAGTAATCGGACGACAGCAACCGCCCTCCGGGGACACGGTCCGCGCCCCCGACGGACGTTGTTATCACCCGCCGCCGGACCGCACACGATCTGCGAAACACACCATGAAACGCTGCATCGAATTGCTCATCTCGGCACGAACAATCGCTGTCATGCTCCTGGGGATACTGCCGGCGGCCAATCGCGTCGACGCCGGCGCGACGCTGTACGGCGTCACCGGGCGCGGCGGCACCCCCAGCGCGACGCTGCACATCGTCAACCAGTCGGACGCGTCCCTCACTTCCATCCTGCCGCTGAATGACAACAACGGCGGCCAGGTGATCGCCTGGAACCCCAATGATGGGTGCATGTATCACTGGACGGGCTGGCCGCAATCGAATGCCCTGTTCGAGAAGATTGACCTCGACTCGCTCACGGTCACGAACATTCCCCTGTCGGGCTTTCAGACCAATGAGATCTACGGGGCGGCCTACGATGCGGCCAGCGGGAATTTCCTCACGACCGATGTCGGCCGCAGCCTGACGATGGTGACGCCCAATGGCGAGAGGACGCGCATCGGCACGACTCCCAACTGGGTGCGCGGACTGACGTTCCGCGGCGAGACGCTCTACGGGGGCCACAATTCGCTCATCCCGGTCAACTCGCTCTTCGAGATCGACCCGGCCACCGGCGAGTTCCTGTCGACGACGCCGGTCACGCTGGCCGGCTACACCGTCGCCAGCTTCGCGGCAATGGCGGCGCATCCGGACACCGGCGAATTGTGGGCGGTGCTGCTGGTGTTGGAGCTTCCCAAGAAGTCGCGGTTGCTCACAAAGCTCGACCCGCAGACGGGCGTTGCGACGCTCGTCGGCGCTCTGCCCGATTTCTCCGGTATCTCCAGCATCGCGTTCGTCCCAGACCCGATCACGTTTGAGAGCACTGCGCAGGATATTGCCAATGGTCTGGCTGCCGAACTGATCGACAACTCAGGTGTCGCGCAATCGCTGCTCGCGAAGCTGAAGACGGCAGCCGAGGTCGCAAACGACCAGCCGGAAACAGCCACTCGAATGCTCATCGCCTTCGCCTTGGAACTTGAGGCGCAGTCGGGCAAGCACCTGAGTCCCGAAATGGCCGACCTGCTGCTGAAGGACGCGGCGGCGCTGATCGAGGCGCTCGGCGACTGATTTCGACCGACGAAAATACCAACCGCCTGCAACAGGTGACGCGTCAACTCACTTCGTGAAAGACTTTCGCCATGCCGAAGAGTTCACATTCGACCCTGCGGGCCGTCGGACTCGCGCGCGGCGGTTGACCGTTTATGTGCCTTATTCCAGGGACACGGGCTCCCCTCCCGTCGGCGTCACCAGCGCCTTGAACGACTCGGCGTCGATGTCGGCCGGCAGAGTCCGCGTGCTCCCGTCGACGAATAACACGTGGATCCCGTCCGGCGAAATCGGTCGGGCGACTGCCAACGGATCATCCGGATCGAACACGGCGTCGACGGGCTTCGTCCAGGGGACGGCCTTTTCGGCCGGGACGATCAGCGCCAGGAGCGTGTTGGATGTGCCGTCAGTGATCTTGCGGAAGTCGCCGTTGATTTTTCCATCGAACACCGTCTGTGGACCGGTGAGGAACACGACCTGCGTTAGCGTGGGGTCACCTTCCTGCGAGAACCGGTATCGATCCGGCATCTGGTCCAGCATCGCGCGGTTGTGGTCGCTGTCCCACCGTTCGTTGAGGTGGAACTGCTCATACAGTGCCTTCTCTTCGAGGAACGGCAGGAAATGGACGCGCCAACTCAGGTAGGGCTTCCCGTCGGCATCGCGGTCGGTCGCTGCCGCCCACGGCCTCACCCCCTGGTGGGCGTCGTACATCATGTGATAGGCGAGACCGATCAATCGCAGCTCATTAAGACCCAGCAGCCGTTGCGCTGAACGCCGACCATCGGTCATCGCTCTCGCCAGGGCCTGCCGGACGGCATCGGTAATCATCGTCGTCAGTTCTTCGCTGGCCGGCAGTGCCACCATTCCGGTGGTGTCGTTGGCCGTAATCTTGAGCTGGTCAATCACCCGGCCGGCCTCAGCCGGCACTCTGGGCTGCTGCCGCGCCTGCAGGATCATGCCGGCGATCATCTGCTGGAATTTGACGGCGTCCTGCGGCGTTTTGCACTCGGTGCGGAGCGCCAGCAGGTTTTCGCCGGAGAGATCGAGGTTCAGTTCGATCAGGTTGGAGTTGGCGAACGGCGCGAGGAACAGCGCCGCGCCGAACAGCATACCCTGTGCGTCGGGGTTGTCCGGAGGCAGCAGGCCGGCCACGCGTTGGATCAACTGTCCGTCAGAGGAGTCGACCAGCGCGACGACGTCCCCCTGCGTCTGAACGGCGCGGCTGGACAACTCCGCCGGTGGATTGCGCCCCGTGAGCAGCTTGCACAACCGGAATTTCGAGCCGCACAGGATCGTCCGACCGTCGGGCCGGTGAATGTCATCCGGCGAGAACTTCACCGGCAACTGCGCAAGGATCTCATCGATCGCTTTTGGCGAAAGCGGCTCGCTGCACCGCACACCGGCGCCGCCGAGATTGCCGATCTCGTTGTCGGCCGGATCGGGGGGCGCCAGCCAGAGCACGACTTCCTCCAACGTCCGGGGATCAACTTTGCCGTCCTCGGCGGTGCGGGCCATCGCCTCCGGTACGCCCGACTTCTGAAACAGTGTCGAACCCATCAGTCGCTGTGGTCGGATTGCCACCACGCCGAAGCAGTCGTCCGGCATATAGGCCGCAGCCAGTGGCCCGGACCGCGGCGGCTCCGCCAGCCACGGGAGCGGCGTCGCCGGTACGGCGACCGACGACAGATCGATCGGGTTGCCGTCGGCCGGCGTGATCAGGTTGCGCAGCAGATCTTCGGGTGCGTCAGCGCGGACCTTGTGTACGGCCCCGTCGACGGTGGCAAACTGCAATGTCTCGCCGACGTCGCCAAACATGGCGCGGACGTTCGCCGCGTCGAATTGCAGATCGTCCGGCTTCGTCCAGGGGACGGCTTTGTCCGGACCGGCATGCACCACGAGCAGGGAATTGCTCGTCCCGTCCCGGAAGTCGCGGATCCGGGTCTCGCGCTGACCCGGTTCGAACGCCGCCCCCGGACCGACGACGATCTGGAACCGCGTGCTGGTCCCTTCGTCCCCGGGTGTGCGGAAGGCGTCGGGCATCTGGTTCAGCACGCGCTTGTTCTGCTCGCCGTCCCACGGTTCGTCGAAATTGTACTGGTTGTAAAGGTCGGCATGGCCCAAATAGGGAAGCAACGCCACGCGCCAACTGAATCGGGGGCGTTTCTGCTCGTCGTAGGCCCGCGGGTTGTTGAGTTCGGGGAGAAGCGTCACAAACGTATCATGGTGGTAATGAAAGCCGATACCGATGTCCTTGAGATTGTCGTGGACAGCGAGCGTGTCGATGATGAGACGTCGGGCTTCTTCATCGGTCCCGGTCCAGGCCGGAGCGCCGCGTACGACGGCCGCGCTATTGTCTGCAGGATTGCGAGCGGCCGCCGGTGCAGGGCCTTGTGGGTTGCCGATGCCTGCGGTGCCGGTTGCCACCGGAGGCGACGCGTCCGTTGAAGGCGAGCTTCCACCGCCACCCCCCTGGCCACCGCAACCTGGGAGTGCGAGCGCAATGAAGCACGACAGGGCGACCGTCGGAAAAGCAACTTGCATGATTCGCACCATGGCCGATTGACCTCGCTGGGACAGAATGGGACTGCACAGACAAAACGTCTCCAGACACGATAGCGGGCGGGCGAGAAGAACGGGAGTGTGTCTGCCGGTCGCATGGCCATCAATCGATGCGTTATCATCCGCTCCGAATCCTGCCCGGACAATTCACCAGCGAGAATCCTGATGCGTCCGATCCTGCTGCTTGTCGTCGGCCTGTTCCCGTTCCCGGTCACGGTTTGTGCCGCCGACCCGCCGCCGGTCGCCCGCTGGCACCTCGCCGGGGACTTACGGGACTCTGTCAGCGGTACGGACGCCGAGAACCACGGTGTCACGTTCTCCACCGCGACCGCCGACCCGCGCGGGACGACCGCGAACTTCGATGGATGGGGGAGCCACTTCCGGATTGAAGTATCCCCCTTGAAGATCGGCCGCGGCGATTTCAGCGTCTCGCTCTGGTTGCACACTGAAGAGAAGTTGATTGATGGCCTGGGGGACCTGGTGACGCAGTACGACCCGCAGCACCGCGTCGGCTTCAACCTGACGCTGCGCACCAATACCGGCGTAACAAGTTGCCAGCCGAACGCGCGGCAACTGCAGTTCGGCATCGACGCGGGGACGGAGCCGGTCTGGACGGATGTGGGCCGACCCGGCAATGCCACCCTGGCGTTCGCGCTCGCCGTCCACAACGGCCAGTTGTACGCTGGAACGTGCGGCAACGGCGCGAAGGACGTCGGCCATGTTTATCGTTTCGCGACGCCGGACCAGTGGATCGACTGCGGCGCGCCTGATCGTGCGAACGCCATCTCAGCGCTGGCGGCATTCGAGGGGCGACTCTACGCGGCCTCGTCGAAGTACCGCTTCGCCGGCTCCGCACTGACCGAATCGCCGAATGTCAATCTCGGCGGCGGGATTTACCGGTATGAGGGTGACGGTCGCTGGACGGAGGTGGGCCGCCTGCCGCAGACGGAGGCGGTCGGGGGGTTGGTCGTGTACAACGGCCGGCTTTACGCGACATCCCTCTACAGGCCGGCCGGATTCTTCCGCTACGAACGCGACGGAGAGTGGACGGCCCTTTCGGTCCCCGACGGCAAACGGGTCGAATCGCTGGGCGTGTTCAATGGATTTCTGTGGGCCACGAGCTACGACGGCGGGCGGGTCTACCGCTTCGACGGAGAGACGTGGCAGGACTTCGGACAACTGGCCGAGAACACGCAGACGTATTCGTTCGCCGTCCATCGCGGCCAACTGTGCGTCGGCACGTGGCCCAGCGGACGGGTGTATCGCCTTTCGGCCGACGATTCGTGGGAAGACCTGGGCCGGCTGGGCGAGGAACTCGAAGTCATGGGCATGGCAGTCCACAACGGCCAGTTCTACGCGGGAACATTGCCGCTGGCGGAAATCTATCGCTACGACGGCGCGCAGACCTGGACCCGGACCGCGCGATTGGATGCAACGCCGGACGTCAGGTACCGCCGCGCGTGGTGCATGGCCCAATTCCAGGGACGGCTGTACTGCAGCACGTTGCCTTCCGGGCGGATTCATGCGATGGAGGCGGGACCGTGCGTGACGTATGACCGCGAATTGCCGGCGGGTTGGCGACACGTCGTCGCGGTGAAGGACGCGGGTGTGTTGCGACTGTATGTCGATGGAGCGAAAGTCGCCGAGTCGCAGTCGTTCGATCCGACACGGTTCGATCTCACAGTGGGGGCACCCCTGCTGATTGGCGCGGGAATGAGTGATACCTTCTGTGGACGGATGAGCGACGTGCGGATGTATCAACAGGCGCTCTCGGCGGACGACGTCACCCGACTGTATGAGTCGACTCGCACATCGGCGCGGTAGAACGCGGGTCGCGTGAAGTGCGCCGGTCACTGGCCGGCGACAACCCGCAGCCGCTGGGCAATCAGCACCTGCAGTCCGAAGCAAATACCCAGAAAGATACTGCCGTAGATCCCCATACCCAGGACGATGCCGAGCGCCTCATACCCTGTCATGCCTGCCATGAGAGTGATCAGCACGGCCGGCAGCACGAAGATCGGATACGTGAAGCACGACGCAATGAGCATCGTCGCCAGCGCCAGGATGACTCCAGCCCAGGCATTGAACAGCACGGAATAAAGCGCCGTGAGGTGTACAAAGACCAGCAGGACGATGAACGAGATCAGAGTTCCCGCCAGGATTCCAACCAGACTTCCGGGGTGTCCGACGATGACATCGAGCACTGACTGCGGGGACAGCAGCATACCCAGCAGAAAGTAGCCAAACGCCGGCACGACTCCCAGGGAGCTGCCCAGCGCTTTGGAATACCCGATTTCCGCAATCGACAGCGGCAGCGCGGCCAGGTTGGGCCAGGTCCCATGCTTGATTTCCCCGCGGAAGACTCGCGCCGCGGCGACCGTCAGTTCCAGCGGCACCGCGTACATGATCAGGCCCCTCGACGCGCGCCCCAGACTGGTCTGCAGGGTGGCGTCGAGCTGGAAGCTGTTGGACGCCAGCGCCACGAGCAGCACCAGCGGGATGAACAGGATCGCACGGACGCCCCACCACGTCGGACCGCCGGCGACTTCGTAGAAATCCTTGCCGACCAGCGCCCAGCGCCAAGCGCGCCGTGAACCGCGGTGCAACCGGATGCCGCGCTGCAGCACGGTGATCCTCTCGGTGGCGGACTGGCTCGCGCTGTTGAACGGGCCGACCAGCGCCCAAGACAGGAAGAACAGCCCCGCGGCCAGCGCCAGGTTCGAGACGACCTGCACGCCGAACGCCCCCTCGGAAAAACCGGTGCCGAGGATGGTGCCGACCCTTGAGAACGCGGACAAACTCATCAGGCGCTCACAGACTTGTTCACTCACGGTGACGGCACGGCCGCCGACGCCCGACGTGGACATCACGGTCAGCAATTCGTAGAGCAGTGCAGGACCGGCGAAAAACGCGATGAGCGCGAGGATCGTCCAGGCGATCGCCCAGCCGGACTGGCGGCAGACCACGGAAAAGAGCAGCCCGACGGTCCCCATGAAGGCGATATGGGCAAAGAGGGTCCAGTAGGCGGCCCAGACCTGCCCCCACGTGACGCCCCCCAGCGTGATCGCGAGCAGCGTGAACGGAAAGGCGGTTGACAGGATCAGCAGCACGCTGACGAGCCGCGGCAGAAACTTGCCCAGGATCAGCGCGGCGGGACGAATGTCGGCCAATGTGAGCAGGCCGAGCGTCTGCTCTTCCTTCTCTTCCGTGATGGCGGTGGCGAAGAACGTGCCGGCGGCCAGCGTCGCGAAGATCAACGCGACCCAGGTGATCTGCT
>CAZWGW010000368.1:0-7054 GCA_964633565.1 uncultured Planctomycetaceae bacterium | reverse complement strand
GGGGGGGGGGGGGGGGGGGGGGGGGGGGGGGGGGGGGGGGGGGGGGGGGGCGGCGTCGACATCGACATCAACCTGTGGTTCGGGTTCGGCGGCATGCCCGTCTGCTGCTGCCCGTGGCTGCCGGCGGACTGCTGCTGGTGGATCGGCCCGCACGTGATCGTGTGCGGGACCGGCGGGTTCGGCGGCTTCGGCGTGATGTACTGCCCGCCGGCGTACATCGGCCTGCCGGTGCCGTATGTCCTGCCCTTGCCGAACGCGCTGCCTTACGTCGACTATGCCGGACGGATCGTGCTGCTCAACCCGCTGGAGACCGGCGCGAAGGTCAGCTACGTGGTCGCCAGCCAGGCGTTCTCGATGGACGCCGGCATGATGCAGGACATCGAGTTGACGATGACTCTCATCCGGTTCGATCGCGGCGGCGGTTTCGGCGAGGCGGTGTATACACTCACGCCGGCGAGCTACAAGTTCGTCGTCACCGATCACGGCTGGGACCTGGTGCAGACCTCGTTCCAGGCGACGTTCGACAACACGGCCAACGCCGGCGACTTCAGCCTGGTGCTGGACGGCGCGGCCGTGACGATCCCGGCCGGGTCGCAACAGACAGTGAAGTCGGCCTATCCGATCGTCGTTTCGTTCGACAACGGGATGGGCGAAACCCTGAGCAAGCAGCTCGCGAACGGCGCGACCTACACAATCGGCGTCAACGTGGCGACGAGCGGGTGGGACCTGTTTCCGGGGGATGCACTGGCGATCGGAGTTGGCAATCCCGAAGCGGCCCACATTGTCGCCGCAACGGAACCGATCGCTCCGCCGGTGCCTGCCCCAATGCCATAGTCGGTTCGCAATGAGTGGGTCTGAGTGCAAACTGCCCGAGTCGACTTCGCAATGTGCGGTCGACTCGGACAGCATTGTTTGAGATGCACCGCCTGAGCGACCCGGACGCTTGAAGCGTCCGGGTCGCTGCGCTACGCGCCTTCGCCGATACAGTACAGGTACTTGCTGGAACGGATAAACAGTTCGCCGTCGCTGATGGCGGGCGTCGCGCTGAAGTCGGCCCCCTGGGCGTCGAGCCGGTTCGTGGCAACCTGCTTGAACTCGGTCCCCAGTTCGAGCACAACGGTTTCTCCGGAGCGGAAGACGTAGTACATCTTGTCCCCAGCCGCAACGGGCGAGGAATAATCCTGGCCCCCCATGCCGCCGCCGAAACCTCCGGGGCCGCCCCCGCCAAAGCCGCCGCGTCCTCCTCCGAAGCCGCCCCCGCCAAAGCCGCCGCGCGGACGTCCACCCTGTCCGCCTTGTCCCCCCTGTGCGCGTTCCGTCGGCGCGGGCCGCTCTTCGCCGGCCGGCGCGGTCCCCCGGTCGATACGGCTCTGATACACGCGGTCACCGGTCGCAGCGTCCAGGCAGGTCGCCGAGCCGCGGGCAACGACGTAGAGGCGGCCGTCATGATAGACTGGCGTCGAGATGCGGCCGCCGCCGCTGCCTGACCAGACGAGGTGTGTCTTGCTGACGTCGTCCTTGCCGCCCGCACGCACGGCGACCGTGCTGCCGCGCATGCCGTCGACGAAGTACACCGTGTCGCCGTTGACAATCGGGCTGGCGCATGCGGAGTTCTCATCATTGATCGCGCAGTACCAGCGGAGCTTGCCCGTATCGGGATTGAAGCCCCAGATCTCGTATGGTACGGCGACCACCAGATCAGTCTGTCCGTCAGGCAGATTCACCAGCACGGGACTCCCCCAAGTGGCCGAGAACCCTCCGTTCCCTTTGGCCTGCCAGACCTGTTCGCCGCTGACCTTGTCGAACGCAACGAGTGAGTCGCTCTCGGCCGTGGCCGGTACAATCACCAGGTTCTTGTAGAGGATGGGACTCGAGGCGGTCCCCCAGTTCATGGCGCCGAAGTCCTTGCCGACGAACCTCTGCCAGAGCTGTTTCCCTTCGAGATCGTAGGCGACAATCCCCGATTTGCCAAAGAAGGCATAGACGCGCTCGCCGTCCGAGACTGGCGTGTGCGCGGCATAACCGCACTCGCGGAACATCCCCTGATAATTGTCTTCCGGCAGGACCGGCTCAACGGTGCTGGTCCAGAGCACACTCCCGGTCTTGCGGTCGACGCAGACCAGGTGCCGCCGCAGGTCTTTCTGTTCGTTTGAGGAGTCCTCACCGGCGGCGTATCCCGACCAGCACGTGACGAACACCCGGTCGCCGACAACGATCGGGCTGGAGAGTCCGGGACCGGGGAGCGCGACCTTCCACTTGAGGTTCTTCGTTTCACTCCACTCGGACGGCGGCGCAGATCCTTCCGCCACGCCCGTGCCGTTGGGACCGCGGAAGCGGGTCCAGTCGCCGGCTTGGGCCACAAGGGAGAGCGAAGTCGCCAGCGCCAGCGTGAAAACGTGTGGTCCGAGGGTCGACCGCCGCATGAGGACGCCTTTCCGGTTGCTGAATTCGAAGTGTTCCGCGCGACGTAACGCCGTCCATATCAGAAACCCGGCCTTGTACAAAGGCCGGGTTTCTGCGTGGACCGCGCCAATGGAATTGACCGCGTGATTATTACTCAGGGCGTTCCGGGCGACCACCTTCGCGTCCGCCTTCCGGCCGCCGGCCCCCCTCGCCGTCCGGGCGCCCGCGTCTCGCTTCGCCGTCAGGCCGGCCGCGGCCACCGCCGAAGCCCCCCGCGCCGCCGCGCCCGATCTGACCGGACATCTTCGTGAGTTCCTCACGGCTCAGCTTGCCGTCCTTGTCTTCATCCCCCTGGAGCATGCGCTCGGCGAATGCTTCCGGGCTGGGCGGTCCGCCAAAACCCCCTTCTGGTGCGCCACGTCCTGCGCCCGGAGCGCCACGCCCGCCCGGCGCCGCGCCCGGGCCACCCGGAAAGTTCGGCCGCAGTTCTTCCTCCGTCAGCTTGCCGTCGGCGTTCTTGTCGAGTGCCTTGAGCGCCGCCACGGCGTTTTCGATCTCGGCCGCCGAAATCAGGCCGTCCGCGTCGGCATCGAGCGCTGCCATGACGGGCATCATCCGCATAAAGCCGCCCGGACCGCCGGGTCCGCCCGGCCGCCCTTCCGGTCCGCGGTCCCCTTCGCGCGGGCGATCCCGCTCGCCGTCGCGCGGGCGATCCCGCTCGCCGTCGCGGGGGCGTTCGCGATCTCCCTCGCGAGGCCGCTCGCGCTCCCCTTCTCGAGGCCGCTCGCGCTCCTGGGCGAAGGATGACAGGGAGACGCCGCAGACCAGCGCCGCGGCCGAGAACTGTTTGACAAACGTTCGCATGGCTTGAATTCCTGTTGAGTAAGTTGAGCCGCAGATGATTGGCCCCTGTATCCGGGAGAACGAGCGCACAGGGCGTCCGTCTACCACGGTTCCGCGTGGAATTCGACCCCCCGACGCCCCGATCGGCGACGATATCGGCAGTAGTGAGGGGATCAGGCGATGAGGGGATCTCCTCATCTCATCACCTCCACATCCCCTCATCAATTGCGATTGGAATGCGGTCGTGTCGCGGCAAATCGCGATCCGTTCCGGTTGTGCCTGGAGAGCCCTACTCGACGGTCCACAGCGTCAACGAGTCCCTGTCCTTCACATAGATCCGGTGGCCTGAAGCAATCGGGTAGGCGTATGTCCCCCCCTCGGCGACCTTGTAACTGGCGAGCTTCTGGAAACTGCTTCCGTCCGGGGCGTAAACGGCGAGTTGACCGTTCGGCGTCAGCGCCAGCAGGGCCGAACCGACGTCGACGATGGAGCCATAGCCTCCGCCGCCTCCGCCGCCACGACGCCGACGGCCCTGCCCGGGCTGGGGTTGCTGCTGCTCGCCACTTCCCTGCGCTGCCGCCGGCTCACCGGAAGCGGTCACCGACCAGGCGGTCTGGCCGTTCTCTGCGTTGACGCAGAACAGGTTGTCGCTGTTCGAAAGCCCGAACAGCAGGCCGTCCCTGAGCACGGGCGAATTGTACATCAGCGAATTGTCAGGATTGTTCCAGAGTTCCTTGACCGCCAGCGCGGCGGCTTCCGGCTCCAGAGAGACGGCCGTCGTGCCGCGGCCAGGACCCGCGTAGATCAACGTCCGTCTCTCAACCACCGGTGTCGCTGCGTTGTAGCGCCCCTGCTCGTAGTTCGTCTTCCAGAGCGTCTTGCCGTCGGTGGCGCCGACCGCCGCCAGGCTCTTGTCCGACACAAATACAATGACCTTGCGGTCGCCGATCGTGGTCACGACGGGCGAGGCATAGGCCGGGCTGTCGTCGGTCCAGGACCATTTCTCGTTACCGGATGTGAGGTCGTATGCGATCAGGCCGCCGTTCCCCTGTCCCTCCCGTCCCCCAAGTTGCGCGATGCACAGGCCCTCCACGACCACGGGCGAACTCGACACATAAAACTGCGGGCGGCTGTTCGCGTACTCATCCTTCCGCCACAGAAGCGCTCCGGTTTCGGCGTCGAGGCAGGAAAGCACACTCCGCGTTCCAAGTGTGACAACCTTCCCCTCGGCGAGGGCGGGAGAACTCCGCGGGCCGGGAACGGGAAAACGTGCGGCCGCTCCGTCCGCGTCCTGCGCTGCGTATTTGTTCTGCCAGATTTCCGTGCCAGTGTCGGCGGCGAGGCAACGTGTGATTTCGTTCCCCTCCTCGCGCGCGAACACGTACAGCCGGTCGCCGACGAGCGCCGGGGTCGACACGCCTTCGCCTACCGCCACGCTCCAGTTCCGTTTCAACTCCTGGGGCCAGGTGCCGGGCGCATGAAAGCCGGTGGCTTTCCCGTCCCGGTTAGGCCCGCGCCACTGGGGCCAGTCCTGTGCTCCCGCAATTGTCGCACAACTCATGACCATCCCGCCGATCGCAGCGCCGATCAATCGACTTGTCGCGTGCATCGATGCTCCTCCTGTGGAAATCAGAACCGTGTGAACGCGATCCCCGGGCATCGTTGCACTACTCCGCTTTGAGTGGCGGCGGAGATAGTCCGCTGGGAGCCAGGTCGGCCCCGGATGCCAGTCGATCCCGCTGGTACGTCAGCCAGTCTGCGAAGACCCGAAACTGTGGATCGTCTCCGCGCAGGCTGCGACAATTCTCGGCGGCGGCCACGGCCGCCTCAGCCTGCTCGAGCGCCGCCGGCAGGTCCTTCAGCAGTTGGCAGGCGATGGCGGACTCCGACAATGTCCGGGCCAGCGCGATCTGGTACAGGCTCACCGATGGAAACCGCTCCGTCAACCGGCGGTATTCATCGGCGGCGTTTTCCAGGCGCTGCAGGGCCTCTCCCGCGGATTGCATGCGCCGCTGCTCCTCGGCGGAGCCCGCCTCGCGGAGATGCAGCATCGCAAACCGGCGCTCCGTCGCCGCGGTCAGCATCTGGTACTGTGCGACCTGGGGGTAGGCGCTGGTCAGTTCCCCGCAGAGGGACGCCGTTCGCTCCAGGCGTTTCAACTGCTCCTCGCGGTCGCCCGAGGGATAGCGTACCGTATCGCAGAGCGTGTCGCCGAGCTCGTATTTGAACGCCGGCTCGCCCGGGTGCTCGCGCACCAGGGTTTCGAGGATGTCGATGGCCCGCCGCGCCGATTCCTCATTCCGCTTCCACCCTTCGTCGCGTTCGCCCGCATCGCGGCCCCCGCCGTCCCGCCGCGGCTGCCCGTCGCGGCCGCCCGGTCGTCCCAACCACGGCGGTATGCGCATGTCGACTCGGTATGCCTGGGCCAGCGTCAGCCGGTAGTCGGTGTTCTGTGGATGTTCCTGGACGAGCTGGTTCAGAATGCCGAGCGCTTCATCGATCATTTCCCTCGGGTTCTGCCAGCGCGGGCCGGTCGATTTCCGATCGCGGTCGCTGCCCTCCCGCTGCCCGGGCGCGTCAGTTTCCGGACCACGCAGCAAGACGCCGCCGGAGGGACCGGAGCGACCTGGGCCCGGTGCCTGTCGGTCGCCTGCATCACGTCTGCGTCCGTCGGAATCGTTCCGGTCCGGGTCGGGACCGCGTCCCCGCTCCGGCCCGTCCCCACCGCGGCGTTCGAAGCCGGGGCCGTCGGAGTTTCGCGGTCCCCGGGTCCTCTGCCCGCGCGGTCCGGGCATCACCATCAATTCCGACGCCCCGGATCGGGCGAAGACAGTGCCGAATTGCGTCAGCGTCCGGGCCAGGGTGAAGCGGCCCCGTTCCGACGCCATGGCCGCGGGGGAATCGTGCAGGAGCGCGCGGGCATTGTCGTAGGCCGCGTGCGCGCTGGGAATTTCGGCCCGATCGCTGCGGACCATGCCGATCCGCCCCCACACGTCGGCGGTGGCGATGAGCACGGTGAGATTGTCCGGCTCGGCGGCGCGCAGCTTGTCGTAGGTCGCCAGCGCCTGGGTGTACGCCTCCTCGGCCTCCGGCAACTGACCCAGTCGATGGCGGATCTCGCCGATCCGCAACTGGGTCTTGGCCGTTTCGGCAGTGAGGTCGGTCTGGTTGGACGCGGCAAATTCGTCGAAGAACTTCAGCAGTTTTTTGAGCAGTTCCGCGTCGGCCGCCGTGAGCGGCGTGTCGGCGATCACCGATTCCTCCTCGCCGTCGACGGTCAGCTCAAGCGACTGCGGCATGCCGCGCGCGGAGATGTCGTCGATAATCTCATCCAGCGCGGCGACCGCCTGCTCGAGATTGGCTTCGGCGCGGCGTCGTTCCTGGTCGGCAGTCTGTTTCTGAAGGCGCGCGTTGTTTCGCTGGATCACCACGTCCGCATACGCCTTGTTCGTCCGGTAGTTTCCCACGGCGACGGCCACGCCAACCGCGACTACGAGCATTGCGGCCAGTGCCGTCAGCGACGCGACCACCGGATTCCTCCGCGCCCAGCGCCAAGCGCGCGCCAGCGACGAAATGGGACGGGCGCGGATCGGCCGCTCTTCGAGAAATCGCCGCAGGTCGTCCCTCAACTCCCCGGCCGTCTGATAGCGATGTCCCGGCTCCAGGGCGCACGCCTTCTCCACAATCGTCTCCAGATCGCGCGGAATGCGGGGGTTGATCGTCCGCAACGCCGGCGGAGACTGGCTCGTCTTCTTCTGGACGAGCGGCCCCTGTTGCGTGTCGCTGAACGCGGGGCGCAATGCAAGCA
>CAZWGW010000367.1:4604-7065 GCA_964633565.1 uncultured Planctomycetaceae bacterium | reverse complement strand
TTTGCGCACGACGTCCCACACTTCCAGGTCGTTCTGCCAGTCGAACAACACCACCTGGACGCTTGCGGGCCGCCACACCAGTCCGCGCACGCTCTGCAGGCCGTGGTGCAACTGGAGATGTTCTTCCCCCCGCTCCACGTCCCACACGCGAATCGTACCGTCCCACGCTGCCGTGGCGACCCGCTGGTCGTCGGGGCTGAATGCCGCGCCGGCCACGAACCCTGAGTGTCCGGAGTAGGTCGAAATGCGAAGCGGCCGTCCCGGACGACGATCGACGCGCGGGGGTTCCGACTCCACTTCGTGCCGGCCCAGTGTGTGCACGACTTGTCCCGTCGCGAGATTCCAGATCCGCGCCGATTGATCGCCCGATCCCGTGACCAGCAGCCGGCCATCGCTGCTGACGTCGATGCTCAGCACGTTCGATAGGTGGCCCGCCAGCGTTCGGTATTCCTGGTCCTGCTCCGTATCCCAGATGCGCACAGTGCCGTCGGCGCTCGCGGTCGCCAGTTGTGTTCCACCGGCATCAAACACCAGGTCGTACACGCCGTCCAGATGACCGGCCAGTCTGCGCAGCGGCTGCCTTGTCTCCAGGTCCCAGACAGTGAGCAGGCCTTCGCGCTGGTCCGCGGCCGCCGCCCGCCGGCCGTCGGGAGCGAAAACGGCGATCGCGTCGAATGAGTTACGGCCTCCGAGCACGCTGACCTCGCCCGACGCCACGTCGCACAGGCGCAGCGGACCTCCCCCGCCCGCAAGCAGGAGCGTGTCGCCATCACGACTGAAGACCAGCCACGACGCCGGTTCGGCAAGCTGGCGCGCGAGTTCTCCGGTCCTGGTATCCCAGATCCGGCAGCCGTCGCCGCCGAACGCCGCGGCCACCTGAGCCCCGTCTGGACGAAGGGCGATGTGATGAATGTGCGGCGCGTCGAGGTGGGTCTGGATGACCAGTCGGTCAATGCCCGATTCCGCGCCCCAGAACCGAATCGTGCTATCCTCGCCGGCCGTGCAGATTTCCGATCCTTCCGGATGAAATGCCAGTTCCTTCACTCCCAGACCGTGGTTCTCATACACACGCAAGGGACGCCCCGTTGTCGTGTCCCAGACTCGGACGGATGAGTCCTCGGACGCGCTCGCACAGCGCGTCCCGTCGGGGCTGAAGGCGACTGCGTTGATTCGACCAGTGTGGCCGGCGAATTCGTGAACGATCGCGCGCGCGTTGACGTCCCACACCAGGACGGCCCCTGATTCATCGCCGGCGGCCAACACTGGCGCCACCGGGCTGAAGGCCACTGCGGTCGCGCGTCCGCCGGCCAGATCCAGTCTGGCCAACTCGGAATGACAACGACGCTTGAGGTAGTGCCACTCCCACCCGCGGAGGTCGATGCCGCCGGTCCGCGCTGGCCGCAGGCTGTCCAGCAGTTCCAGCGCCGCGGCGATCTGCCCGCTCTCCACGAGGTGCTGGATGTGGTTCATTTCGGCCCCGTACCAGCGCTGGTCCGAAAGGCGGCTTGCCGCCCGGAACCGGTCCGCGTTCACACCGGCCCGGTAGGCGAAGACCGAGGAGATCACGGAGCCGAGCAGGAGGAGAACGATCGCCGCCGCAGACGGGATCGCGACGTCCGGCCTGCGCCGGCACCAGCGCCACAGGCGCTCCGTCCGACCGACGGGGCGCGCTGTGATCGGCCTGCCCTCCAGAAAGCGCCCCAGCTCTTCCGCAACCGTCTGTGCGGAGCCGTAGCGTTTGAGAGGCGCCTTCTCCAGGCACTTCAGGCAGATCGTCTCGAGGTCCCGGTCGACGGCCGGGTTCAATGCACGCGGCGAGACCGGCTCCCGTTCCTGGACCTGCCTGAGCGTCTCCACGACATTCGCGGCCTGAAATGGCGGCCTGCCGGTCAGCACATGGTACAGGATGGCGCCAACCGAATAGACGTCGGCCGGAACGCCAACCTCGCCCGGACGGCCGGCGGCCTGCTCCGGCGACATGTAACCGGGGGTCCCGAGCACCTGGCCCGTTGCCGTCAACTCGCTGTCTGATTCAATCTGCTTCGCAAGGCCGAAATCGGTGATGCGCGGCCGAAGTTCGGGCGTCGCCGAACCGCGGCTGGAGGGTTCATCGCCGGGCGCGACCTCCAGCAGGATGTTCGACGGTTTCAGGTCTCGATGGATGATCCCCTGCCCGTGGGCGTACGCGACGGCAGCGGCAATGGTCTGCACCAGTTCCGCCGCGGCGCGCGGCGGCAAGGGACCGTCCTTCAGGCGCTGCGCGAGACTGACGCCCTGGACGTAGCCCATGGAAAAGTAGTGTCGGCCATCCTGTTCGCCGACTTCGTAGACGGGGACGATGTGTGGATGATCAAGTCGGGCGGCCGCCCGCGCCTCGCCGGCAAAACGCTGAATCGCCTGTTCGTCCGCCAGTTCGCCGGCCTTGATCATCTTGAGGGCGACGATGCGGTTGAGACGCGTC
>CAZWGW010000367.1:2884-4594 GCA_964633565.1 uncultured Planctomycetaceae bacterium | reverse complement strand
CTTGTAGACGATCCCCAGCCCGCCGCGCGCGATCTCGCCGAGGATTTCGTAGTCGCCCAGCGCCCGCGACGAGCCAGGTGAGCCGCTGCCGACGGCGGGAACATACATGAGCGTGTCTTCGTTCGCGGCGCGGAGCGAGATGACCGTCTCGCCCGGCGTCCGCACGAAACGCTGCTGACAGGACGAGCAGATCAGTTCCCCCGGCGGGTCTTCCTCCGGAAATTCCATCGCGGAACTGCACTGCGGGCACAGAATGCGCATGTGACGTTGTGTCCGGATTCAATTCCGACACCCGCGGGGGAGCCCATGGCGCAGGAGGGCTCACGCCTTCACGCCGTGAAACTTCCCGACCCGATCCAGGTCCCGCAGCAGGTCCGACGGGGTCTCGAACCGGTCTTCCGGCTTCTTGTTCAGCATCTGCATCACGACCCCCTCGAACATCGGCGGGATCGCCAGTTGCTTCTTCGAGGGCTTCGCCGGCTCCTCGTTGCGGATGCGCGAAATGAGCGCGGGGAGCGACTTCTCGACAAACGGCGGGTGCCCGGTCAGCAGGGCGTACACCGTCGCCCCGAGACCGTAAATGTCCGACCGGCAATCGACGTCGTCCGCGCCCCGCGTCCGCTCCGGCGACATGTAGGCCAGGTCCCCCACGAGTTGACCGGGTTTCGTGATCTGGTTGGCGGCCGTCCCCTCCAGCGCTTTCGCCAGCATCAGGTCGCCGAGCTTGGCCGTTTTGTCGGCGAGACGCAGCAGGATGTTCGCCGGCGTGATGTTGCGGTGGATGATCTGGTGCGCGTGCGCCGCCTCCAGCGCCCGGCCGATGTGCGTGGCGACGCGGAACGCGTACTGCCAGTCGAGCATCCCCCCCAGGCCGATCCGCTCGATGACCTGCGTCAGGCTTTCGCCGTTGACGTACTCCATCGCCACCCAGTAGTGCGGGCCGGCCTTGCCGGCGTTGTAGATGCCGACGATGTTCTCGTGTTTCACCGGCAGCATCGTCTTCATCGCGCGGATGAACCGCTGCATCTGCTCCTCGTCGCGGCACAGTTCGGGCCAGAGCACCTTGAGCGCCAGCTCGCGGCCGTCTTCGTCGTGCTTCGCGTAGAACACCGTGCCGGTATTGCCGCGGGCCAGCTCGCGCACGACGGAGTAGTGGTGCACCTTCTTGCCGACGAGCGACGACAGGTCAGCCGACGGCGGGGGCGCGGCCGGCTGCACCGGAGCGCCCATCATCGTAGTTTCGTTCGCCATGTCGACTTCAAGGCGCATGACGGTGTTGCCAAGCTGCACGACGTCGCCGGGCTTCAATTCCACCGACGTCACTTTGGCCCGGTTCACGAATACGCCGCCGGACCCTCCGGAATCGATCAAGCGCGCCACTCCGCCCGCCGAGTCGACGACGCAGTGCTGGCGTGAGACGGTGGGGTCCTGCAGTTTCGTGCCGGTGTCGACGCCGCGGCCGATGGTGAGAGGCTGTTCCGGAGCGAGGGTGAACGTGCGCCCCTGGTCGGGACCGGAAATGACGGTCAGTTGCATCCGCATGAGCGAGACCTTAAGGAGTACGATGTGCGGCAGCGGTGCCGCCCGCCAGCATATCCGCGGGATCTGACCGATATCAACGGTCGGCACGCCGACTCAATCTGGCGTGGTCCGCACGCCTGCGCAACGGGCTGTGGCAGCCGGTTCACTGCTGTCTGGTCACGGAGGCGG
>CAZWGW010000367.1:0-2874 GCA_964633565.1 uncultured Planctomycetaceae bacterium | reverse complement strand
GCTTTCCGCCCTGCTCCTGGGCGCTGCCCTGTCCGCGTCCCTGTCCGCGGCCGCCAGCCCGCGCAATCGTGCCCCGATCACGACCAGCGACACGCCCCACACCGCCCCGAATTCGAGCGGCCCCCACGGCAGATGCAGCGGCACGACGTGGGCCAGTACGGCAAACACGACGGCCACCGTGTAGCACTGTCCCCAGTAATTGGCCCCCATCACAAAGAAAATCAACGCGCTCAGCAGGCAGAGTGCCGGATAGACCCGCAGTTCGTCCAGCGGCCGCTCGGGGCTGGACATGAGATACTCCACGCTGATCACGAGGAAGCTGGTGGTCACGTATCCTACCCAGATCGACAACATCTGCCGCTGCGCCGAACCGGCCGAGACCTGCCAGTGCCGCCGGTTCCGCCACATCACGAACCCCAGGGCCGCAAACTGCACCGCGCGGATCGCCACGGCCCACTGCCGCGGATACGGGGGGCCGGAGAGCGCGTGCAGGTAGATCCCCACTTCGGCCAGGAACACGATGCCGGCGAACCAGTACAGCATCGTCCCCCAGGCGCGCAGCTCGACGTCCTGCCGGCTCCGCTGCAGCGCGCGGACCACGCGGCTCATCACGTTGACGCTGCGCACGCTGATCGGTTCTCCGTCGAGATAGCGCCGCAGGTCCGCCGCCAGATCCTGCGCGGACCGGTAGCGGTGGGCCGACTCCTTTTCGAGGCACTTGAGGCAGATCGTTTCCAGCTCGGCATCCAGCGCCGGGTTCAGCAACCGTGGTGGGGCCGGGGGCTGTTCGAGCACCTGCAGAATCGTGTCGACATGGCTGGCGGCCTGGAACGGCGCGCGCCCCGTCAGCGCGTGGTACAGGATGGCCCCCAGCGAATAGACGTCGGAGGCCGGCCCGATCTGTTCCAGCCTGCCCGCCGCCTGTTCCGGAGGCATGTAGCTGGGCGTGCCGATGACCTGTCCGGTCCCCGTGAGGCCGGAGTCGCGTCGCATCTGCTTCGCGAGGCCGAAGTCCGTGATGTGCGGCTGTCCGGTCCCGTCGACCAGGACGTTACCGGGCTTCAGGTCGCGGTGGATGATCCCCTGCGCGTGCGCGTACTCGACCGCTTCGGCCAGTTGCCACACCATGTCGGCTGCTTCGCGCGGCGGCAGCGGCCCGCGCGCCACGCGGCCCGCCAGGCTCTCCCCGGCGACAAACGCCATTGAGAAGAAGTGATGCCCCTCCTGGCAGCCGACCTCGAAGACGGGGACAATTGCGGGATGATCGAGCTGGGCCGCCGCCTCCGCCTCCGCGTGGAACCTCTCGACGTCTTCCGGCGAGGCGAACCGTCCCGCGAGGATCATCTTGAGCGCCACGATCCGGTTGAGACCGGCCTGTCGCGCCTTGTAGACGACCCCCATGCCGCCGCGTGCGACCTCCTCGAGGATTTCGTAATTGCCGAAGCGCGATTGGACCGCGGCGACCGGTGTGAATACTTCCGGTGTGACAGGGGACGGCGTCGGGGGCAGCGTGGGCTGCTGGTCGATGCCGGCGACGGTCCCTGAGCGGTCGATCTCCCAGTTCATCGGCATCGATGCGCCGGTTGCGGCTCGCTGGGGGAAGTCAGAAGTCATAAAGTCTGTCATCGCCGTGTTCGACGTTACATTGTCGGTCGTTTCTCGCCGAACAGGGCGTGATTCGGGCGGCCCGGATAACGACGAAAACCCCGGGCGGAGTGAACCGATGGAAGGTCAGACCACGCCTCGCCCCTGGCCGACACTGGCAACAATCGGTCTTTCAGTGCTGGCGGCCGGCATTGTCCTCTTTTGGGGGGCGCAGGACAAACAGGGGCAGTTCCAATGGGAATTGCTGACGGCGGAGCCGGGGGCGTTACTGTTCTTTGCCGGCCCCTACGTGGTCCTGGCGGCGTGCGCCTGGTCGACGAGGCGCGATGTCGGCGCTTCGCGCGGCACATGGATCGTCACCGCTGTGCTCACTGCTTTGCACCTCGCCGCTCATTGGGTCGACCACCTGACTTATCTGCGCACACCACCGGGACGGGAGACGGCCCCGATGACGAGCTTCCTGACGACGATTCTGCTCTGGCTCGGTGCGCTGGCGCAGATTGTGGCACTGGCAGTCAGGAGAATTGCCGGCCGCAGGCGGTCGCCGTGAACGGCTGCGGAAAACAGAGAGCGGCTGTGTTTCAAAGGCCGTTGGTTTCATACCGCGCCGGGCACCGGTAAGATGGTTCTAACGAGCCCCTCCAGAGTTTCAGCAACGTCTTCGCGCAGAGCCGCCTCCCGTGCAGTTTGCCTGTCCAGCGTGCCATCAGGTGATCGAGCATCAGGGGCCGCGTCCCAGATTCTGCCAGCACTGCGGCGAACCGCTCTCCGGAACGAAGACGGACCTCGCCGAAGCCGCAACGATCGTCGGACCATCCGCCGACACATCATCCGCCGCACAGCCCGATGTCACTCAGCAACTGGGCGAATACCGGCTGGTCAGGGAGTTGGGCCGCGGCGGGATGGGGGTCGTCTACGAGGCTGAGCACGCCGACACCGGCCGGCGGCTCGCGCTCAAGGTGCTCTCTCCCAACCTCCCGCGCAACTCGGTGACGGTCGAACGATTCCTCCGCGAGGGGCGGCTGGCGGCCGCCGTGTCGCATCCCTGTTCGACGTTCATCTACGGCGCAGGCGAAACCGGCGGCCAACTGCACATTGCGATGGAACTGGTCCCCGGCCGCACGCTCGCGCGCGTCGTCCAGGACGAGGGCCCGCTCACCGTCAACAGGGCCGTGGACTACATCCTCGACGTCATCGACGGCCTGATCGCGGCACACGACGTCGGTGTGATCCATCGCGACGTGAAGCCGTCGAACTGCTTTCTGGGTG
>CAZWGW010000366.1:0-7080 GCA_964633565.1 uncultured Planctomycetaceae bacterium | reverse complement strand
TCGTCCCATTCCGTCGCATCGACACGAACGGACATGTACTGCCACTTCGGTGTCACTTCTCGGCCCTCCTCGACAATAACTCGTGCTGTGCGAAGACGCGCTCAGCTAAAGACTCGTTGAGCGCCTTCATGTCGTGCAGTTCCTTGACCACGGCGTTCTTGGCGGCGAGCAGGTCGTCGTAGGCGTCGCGCATCTCCGCGTAGCACGTCAGGCACACGAACTGCCACGGGGCCATGCCGCACTGAGGACAGTTTCGCAACGGCGTCTCTGTTAATGATTTAGAATGCTCCCCATGAGCAGTGTAGCCAAGCTCGGCCGAGTCAGGAACGTCGAAGTCTTCCAAGTCGGCCTGCGGAAGGGCAAGCCCTTCACCGAGTCCGACCTCGACGATGCCGTCGCCAACTTCGCGAAATTCTCATCCGGCGATGAAAAGCTCATCGACCCATCTCTCGGCCTTGGCCACAACGAGCAGGAAATCAAGAACAATGACGGCCTGCCGCGCTATGGCGGGTTTGAGAAAGTCTGGAAGGAGAAATTCACCTGCGATTCCTGCGGCGGCTCCCGCGTCCTTCGCGGCGAACCGTGCGGCTTCTGCGACAACCTCGACGGCAAGCCTTCCGGCATCCGCACGGTGATGAAGGCCGACTTCGCCGACGTTCCGTCTCCCGTGGGAACCTGGATTGACCAGAAAGCCTACACCCGTGGCTCAATCGAGTTCTACCCAGAAAAGCACCCCTCCATCGCGAACGTCCCGACCAAGGGCATCGCCATCAGGCGCTTCGTCCTCTTGGGCTCCGATCTCCCCGGCGTGTCGAGCCTGAAGCCATTGCAAAAGGCGAAGATGGAGTTCAAGGACGTGACCTGGGCCACGCCGATGCGCTTTTCGGACTGGGAAGAGAGCGACGGACTCATCATGTGCTTTTCGGACAGGAAGGAAACCGACCGCGACGCGCTCGGAAAGCTCGGTCTCTCGCAAGAACTCATTGCCAAGATGTCCGACGCCGAAGTCGAGTCGCTCCTGAAAATCAGGCCCCAAGATAAGGTCGTGGTCTTCAACGACATGTGCATGGCCGACGCCTACCAGCACTGCCGCAACATGGGCATGCCGGTCGAGCCGTCGAGCCTGCACTACAAGGATAAGGTGCATCCCAAGGAGACGCTCAGGGCGCACATGAGCATGTCGGACGTGCACCGCACGCTGACGCGCAACGGCTACGAGCACCACGGCGGGGGCAAGTTCATCCACAAATCGACGAAGCATGAGATGCACGTGGACCACGACGGCGAAAACCCGCACATCGTGAAGTACTCAGACAAACCGGAGAGCGACATGAACGCGAAAGAAGTTGCCGATCTCGTCACCGCATCCCTCGCCGGGCAGGTCAAGGACATGGTTGAGTCGCAGGTCAAGACGGCCATCGACGGCGCCATCAAGACCTTCTCCGACCAGTTGAAGCCGATCCAGCAGGACGTGCGCGACTTCCAGTCCTCGACTCACCGTGACGCCATCCAGAAGTTCTGCGACGATGAACTCGCCAACGGGCGCCTGTTCGCATTCGAGTTCGACCGCGGACCGGACGGCAGGCTGCCGAACATCGTGGACCGGCTGTGCAAGCTGGATGCCGCGCCCGTCTACAAGTTCAGCGACGGTGGCCGCGAAGTCATGCTCTCCGAGCTGGACGTCGCCAAGCGCGACATCCAGCAGCGCCCGCAGCGCCTGGGCGAGAAGTCGAAGCAAGGTGCGGACGGCCGCGGCACGAGCGACAGCAACGGTGATGACAAGGCCCGGTTCGACAAGTTCTCCGACGAGTTCGGCGATGAGCTGGTGGCGACCGGCTGGGACCGGGACGGGACGTGGAAGGTGCTCGAAGCCATGCCCCCAGCAGACCGCCGCAAGGAACTGGAGTTACTGGAGAAGGCAGGGCGCGACAGCCGCGCCGCGTGAGGACGCACTCGCTGGCTAGACCGGTCATCGAATGGCGGCCACCCTCGCCGCCTGCCAGCGACACCAGGGGGATGACCCGTCGGGGAGCGGGGGGTGGGACATGCACCGTGAACCTCAAGGAACTGCGCCGCTACCTGGCGTCCGACCGCCTCCGCTCGCGCGACCTGCCTGACGATGAGGTCGTCCGCGCCATCCTGAGCCTGCCGCCGCACTTCGCCAACGCGACTCAGCTGCTCGGGTCCAGCCACACCGACTACGACGACACGAACATCTACTGGCCGCTCATCGGCGGCGCCACCGTCGCGACCTCGTACTACGAGAACGCGATGATGGGCCTGCGTTCCGATGGCTATGCCGGCAAGTTCGACGACACGGCGGCCCTCACCTTCCTGGGCATCCTGGTCGGTGGCCAGGGCGTCGGCTCCGCTCCGGGCTACGTCCAGGTGGACGCGGCGGACGCCAACGGCGCCAACATCGCCGTCATCAAGCGCCCGTACCGCTTCCGCATGCCGCTCTCCTCGGGCACGGCCTCGCGCCTCACGGACATCGGCAAGCCCGTTTATGCGGTGTTCGACAACGCCGTGACGATGGACCCGACGGCGACCAGTTTCGCCAACCTCGTCGGCTACATCACCGACGTGCTTACCGGAACTTTCCCGGACACCAACCCGACCACGCTCACCGGCGGCTACGTCGAGATCGTCCCGGCTTACAACTTCGGCGCCACCCCGGTCAGCGCCGCATTCCAGAACGTGCGCTGCACCACGCAACTCGACAAGACCTCGAACACGACACTCGCCAACATCGTCGGCATGTCCGTGAACCTCGGGGCCGGGCGGAAGTACGGCTTCCACGCCAAGCTGTTCACGACATCGACGGCCAACGGCGGCCTGAAGGTCGGCCTCGGGGGGACGGCGACGGCGACCAGCATCATTGCGGAAGCCAAGGCCTGGACGACCACGACGCCGAACATCTCGGCGCAGGTGACGGCCCTTGGTGCTGTGGCTGGCGCGACGGTGGCCACGGACTCGGCGGAGATCTGGGGCGAGATCGTGGTGAACGCGGCCGGCACCCTGACGATCCAGGCGGCCCAGAACGCCAGCCACGCCGACACGACCAGCGTCAAGGTCGGCTCGTGGCTGCAGCTGTTCGAGTTGAGCAACTGATACACGGCGGCGGGGCTGACCACCCGTCCTGCACTCACCGGCAGGACAGCCGCCGCGGACAACGCGGAACTCTTTGAGGAAAAGCGATGGATATCAATCTTTTTACCCAGAGATTACGCATGGAGTTCCTCCGTGCGCAGACGGCGGTCGCCGTGCCGGCACCGATCATGGCGGCGACGACGATCATTCCGTCCACCGCGCGGGTTGAAAACTACCCGTGGATGTTCCCGCCGCCGAAGCTCTCGCGCTACCTGGGCCGGCGCCGGTGGGGCGGGACGCAACAGATCAAGTACACCGTGCCGAACCAGGCCTTCGACGCTGGGTTCAAGGTCGAGGGCTTCGACGTCGACGACGACCTGGTAGGCGGGTACGCCATGCAGGTTTCCAGGATGACCCTGGACGGCGGCGCTCCGTTCGAGTCCCGGACGGTCCTGGGCAACCTCGCGGCTGGCGGAAGCACGCTCTGCTTCGACGGCTCGAACTTCTTCGCCACGACGCACAACCTTGGCGCCACGGGCACAGTCCCGGTCGGCTTCGGCGGCGGCGGCAACGCCATCACGTTCACGAGCGCCAACGCGGCCGACGGGCAGACGTACGTCTTCATCATCCTCATGCACGGCCCGGAGCAGGGCGTCGTCAAGCCACTCCTGTTCCAGAACCGCGAGCCGCTGCAGTTCGTCACGGACGCCGGAACGCCGCAGGCCCGCATCGCCAACGAGAACCGGTACATGATGCAGCGCCGATGCGCCCCGGCCTTCGGCTTCTGGTGGGACGCCATCCGCGTCACGATCACGAATTTCCCGAGCCTCTTGGACATCTTCAACTGCATCGACGCAGCTCGGCAGATGCTGTGGAACTTCCAGCTGCCGAAGAACCTGCCGACCGACCCGGCGCAGCGCGTCCATGAGCAGACCGTGTTCAGCCCAGAGAATTGCACCATCGTGTCAGACACGTACCTGGGGATGCTCATGGACCACGCCATCAATGAGGCAGGCTACGGCATCCAGACGCCGCCGACGGGAACCCAGGCCGGCTTCACCGCGCGGAGCATCTACTACAAGTCCGCCGGAGTCATCACCAGCGGCTACCTGAACACGCACTAACATGGGCGGACTGAACCGAAACACGTACGCCGAGAACCCGCCCGGGACGTGGCAGTGGGCCGCGGCCATCACCCCGAGCGATGCGGCCGCCCTGGTAGACGGCAACGGCAACCCCATCGCCACCGTGCAGATTTACGTGGGCACGACGGGGGACCTGAAGGTAGACCTGGCAGACAGCGGCGGGACGGTGACGTTCAAGAGCCTGCCGGTCGGATTCTGGAACATCCCGGCGACGAAGGTGTACTCGACCGGGACGACTGCTTCCAACATGCTGGCCCTGTGGTGAGACATGAACGACCAGATGGAACTCAAGGACTACGGGCCACTTGCCGCCGGCGAGGCCGACGAGTGCCCGTTGTGCGGCACGAAGACCGAACTCCGCGCCACGCACTGGGACGACCACGGCAGCGCGATGGAGGAGGCGTACGTCTGCCCGGTCTGCGGACCGGTGCAAGAGATGCTGGAGCCCGAACCCATCGAGAAGCGCTTCCCGCAGGGCGACCCGACCAAGAAGGCGCCGGTCCCGCCGTGGATCAAGTCGCTCATGAACGGGATGCAACCGTTGGAGTTGCCGGCGAATGAAGCGCAGGTGGAAGCCGCGGAACCGAAAGCAGAAGACGCCGAGAAGAGGCCGAAGAAGGGCAAGTAGTGTTCATCGACTCGACGATACTGACGCAGGCGGTCCACGACGTTCTGCAACTGGACGCGAGCACGAGCCTGGGGGCGTACTGGACGACGCTCGTCGATAGGGCGCTGAACTTCTCCTACTGGGAGATTGTGAACCGCCTGATGCAGCGCGGCTACTCGAAGTCGGTCATCGACCAATGGGACCGCGGGGCGGAATTTCAGAAGGACCTGGGCGTCTGGTACTGCCTGCAGTGGATCTCGACGCAGACGGTGCTGAAGGTCGAGCAATCGTCGATCAGCCTCGTGGACCGACGGACTGACTTGTCCGGCGGCGAGAAGTTGATGGGGTCGTTCGCGGGGATGTTCGGGAAGGCTCAGCGCATGGACCCGGTGATGATCACCGTGGGCGGAATCTTGATGCAGCCGGACACGCAGGTCGGCGGCCCGACGACAGGAGCCATCGAGGGTGGAGGCGCCGTGGGATACCCGTGGGAGGAGCCGGCGGCGAACGGGCCCCCTTGGGACGGCCGGCCGCTGGACGCGAACTTCGACAGGGTGGGGACATGATCCTGAGCTGGAATCAAGACGAGATGCCGGCGAAGCCCGGCGTGCTCGACTGCTCGAAGGTCGCGGTGAACTTCTACAACCGCGCCAACGGCGAGTACCTTGGTCCGGTGGCATGGCTTGATACGGAGACCGGCGAGTACGAGGTCCGCGTCCGGGACCCGAAGGACAACAAGCCAGTCGTGGTTGACGGGAGATTCCTGTACGAGCGGCGCATAATTGCCCCGAGGAACATCCACGCGTTCCTCAGGGTGCCGACTGGCGAGGACCTGTGCGAGGTCAGCCTGGAGTATGTCCAGAACGCGGCGACGCTGATGAGTCATGGAAAAGTCCTTGCAGGAATTGAATGAGTCGCTGGAGCGCGTCCAGGCTCTGACAATCGACTACACCGCGCCGCTGAAGGACGCGGCCGACGTCGCCCAGGACAGGACGCTGGGGAGTTTCGCGGCGGAGTCGGACCCGGATGGCCGGCCGTGGGCACCGGTGAAGCCGGAGACGGAGAGGCGAAAGAAGCGGGGCCGGTACGGGAGGATCGGGGCCAGATCGGTGCTCAGGGACACGGACGCGATGTACCTGTCCTTCCTGAACTCCGACGTGGAGCAGGTGACGCCGACAAGCCTCTCCTGGGGTTCGGATGACCCGAAGGCGTGGTTCCATCAAGAGGGCACGAGCAAGATGCCGGCGAGGCCGATGGTAGGGCTGACGGAAGGCGACATGGGCAAGATCGACGACGCCATCGCCGACCACGCGGAGAAGGCGGTGCTCGATGCCCTTGGTGACTAACGACGCCTGGCTCTACGAGGAGCTCGTCGTGGCGGTGGCCGCGTCCATCACCGCCCTGATGCAGGGAAACACCGATGTCTTCCCGCATGTGTTGCAGGTGAACAACTACATCGAGGATGCCGGGACCAACAAGACGTATCCCTGCATCACGCTCCTGGAAGCGGGACTCCAGGAGGACCTGCTTCCCGGAGACACGGAGGTCAAGCACTGGCTGGCGCCGGTCAACGTGCTCATCGAGGACCGCGACGCGCCAACCAACACGGGGAAGAAGGGCCAGTACATGGCCTGGAGGAAGTACCTGATGGACTCCTTCAGGCAGCAGCTGATAACGCTGGGGGTCTCGGCGACCCCGAACATGCAGGCGGACGTGAAGAGCCGGGCGATATTCGACGCGAGGTCGGAACAGTACCAGATGGTCAGGAGCCACTTCCTCCTGATGTTCTGGATGATCGAACCGCGGAGCTATTTATGAAAGACTTTCAGGACTGGATCGACGAAATCACCGACGATGAAGTCATTGACGCGATCAAGTCGCTCCCGACGCACTTCGCCGACTATACGGTGGTCGCAGCCAACGTGTTGCAGAACACCGGTGGCTCGGTCAACAACAGTTACGCCGGCTACAGCCGCCGGCACGGCGCTCCAGTCGGGCAACGGCACCGTCTACGGCATCGTGCTCAACGCCTGCGCCGCCAACCAGCCCGTCGCGGTGTTCATCCCGACTCCAGGCTCGACGTGCAAGATCAATACGGGCGTTGCCGTGACGGTTGTAGGGACAATGGTCGTCGTCAGCGCCGCAGTCGCCGGCAACATGGCGCCGCAAGCGGACCTCGGGGTCGGGAACTACTTCACGTTCCTGGGCTGGTGGACCACGACGGGCGGCATCTTGGAC
>CAZWGW010000365.1:6497-7082 GCA_964633565.1 uncultured Planctomycetaceae bacterium | reverse complement strand
GATCGGCGTGCTCGGGACCGCGCTGATCTTCTGGGCCGTCCTCGGCTTCGGCCTCGGGACCTCGTTCCGCTCCGACGGCCTCCCCGGCGACGCCGCGTACCAGGCCTACTTCTTCCCGGGCATCCTCGGGATGATCCTCCTGTTCACGTCGATCTTCGCGAGCTTCTCGCTGATCGAGGACCGGAACGAGGGCTTCCTCCAGGGCGTGCTCGTCGCGCCCGTCCCGCCCGCCGCGATCGTGTTCGGCAAGGTGATGGGCGGGACCCTCATCGCCACGCTGCAGGGCATCCTCTTCCTCGCGCTCGCGCCGCTTGGCGGCGTGCCGCTTTCGTTCTGGAGCGTGATCGGCGCGACGCTCGTGATGCTGCTCGTCGGGTTCGGCCTCTCCGCGCTCGGGTTCGTCGCCGCGTGGCGTTCGAACTCGATCCAGGGCTTTCACGGCGTCATGAACCTCGTGCTGCTCCCGATGTGGTTCCTCTCGGGCGCGATCTTCCCGGCAGCCGGCGCCGGCGTCGTCCTCCGCTGGATGATGGCGCTCAACCCGATGACGTACGGCGTCGCCGCGCTCCGCCACGCCCTCTGGGG
>CAZWGW010000365.1:0-6487 GCA_964633565.1 uncultured Planctomycetaceae bacterium | reverse complement strand
GTGATGTTCCTCGCCTCGATGGCGAGCGCGCGCCGCGCGACCGCGGGAGACCTCAAATGACCGAAGCCCACGATCCACGCACCGGCGTCGTCCAGGCCTGCCATCCGGACGACGCGTCCAGGCGGCGGCCCCGGACGGGCACGGTCGTGGCGCTCCTCTTCATCGCCGCGGGCATCGCGTCGGCGTTCGTGATCAACCACCGGCGCCAGTTCACGTCGCAGTTCGTGCGCGATCCCGACGCTGCGCCCGAGAAGCCGGACCCGCGCACGGCGGCCGACCTCCAGATCTACGGCGAAGTCGACCCGTTCTCGCTGACCGAGGCGAGCGGCCGGACCGTGACCAACCCGTCTTCGACACGGACCATGATTTCGGGCGACGCCCCGACCAGCGTCACATGCGGTGTCGTCAGGTAGACCATGAACGGGCTGGGGTTGACGACGCGCAGGGCGCGGTAGATATCGAGCGGCCTCGCCCGCGTTTCAAGCTGCAGCCGCTGGCTGATGACGACCTGGAAGATGTCCCCCGCGCGAATGTACTCCTTGCACGCCTCCACGGCCGATTCGAACTCGGCCTGTGTGCAGTCCGACTTCCAGGCGAGCGACGGGTCCCCCCCCACGCGGATGTCGAATGCCCGCAGCCCGTCAGTCCCTTCCTGAAGTTGGCGGCACATCTCATCGATGCGGGCGCAGGCGCTGTCATACTCCGCGCGCAGGTCGCCCGTGTCCGTGCGGGCGTGTGCCACGACGAGCACCGTCTTGTTGATGTGGTCGAACACAACCATCCGGTCGTACAGCGCGAACGACAGGTCGGGAAGCTGGCGGTCATCGTCGGGGGGGGTGGGCAGACGCTCGGCGTAGCGGACCACGTCGTAACCGGCATATCCGACTGCGCCGCCGCAAAACCTGGGCAGGCGCGGCAGATGCACCGCGGGGTATTGCGCCAGGAGCGACTGCAATTCGGCCAGCGGATCGTCGACCGACCGGCGTTCTTCGCGGCCGGCCGTCGTGACGGTCAACTCGTTGCCGAACGCATCGATCTGCAGGAACGGGTCGGAGCCGAGAAAACTGTATCGTCCGACCTTCTCGCCTCCGACGACGCTTTCAAACAGAAACGAGCCGCCGCCGCGGTTGATCCGGCAGAACGCCGTCAGGGGGGTGAGCGTGTCGCTCAGGAGTTGGCGGTAGACGGGGACCAGGCGGGCGCGGGAGGCCAGCGCCTGGAAGGTCAGAAAATCCGGCAGATGTGCTGACATGAAACGGCTTTCGTGAATCGGTCGACTTTCGCAGACGGGGGACCGGTTTTCAACTGCCGCAAGATCGCGTGGAACGGCGCCGGCAGATGTCCGGAATGGTCAGGGTCGCGCGCTGCGCCGCACGTGTGAATCGTAACGGGCAGGACAGACTGCCAGGCGGTTGGTCCGGGCCTACGTTGTCGCTGCTCCACACACCGCACATCCCGGTTCCCTGCGCACTTCCCGCCGCGCGAACGTCATGTCCCGCAGGTCGAACGTCACCATCCGCCCCAGCAGCGGCTCGCCGAAACCGGCCAGCACCTTGATCGCCTCCATTGCGGCCATGCAGCCGACCGTCCCCGCCACCGCGCCGAACACCGGGAACTCCCGCTTCCACGCCGGCGGCTGCGTCGGGTAGAGGCACGCCAGGCACGGCGTCCGGCCCGGCACGATCGTCGTCAGGCTCCCCTCCAGGTCATACATCGCGCATTCGACCAAGGGCTTATTCTGCCGCACCGCCTCGCGGTTCATCAGATACCGCTCCTCGAACAGCGGCGCGCAGTCGACGATCAGGTCGACTTGCTGCACCAGTGCGGCGGCGTTGCTCTCGCTCACGTTCTCCGCGACGGGCACGATCTCCAGTCGGGGGTTGAGTTCATTCAGCTTGCGCGCCGCCTGCGTCACGCGCGACTGCCCCAGCCCGGCGTGCGTCATGAGCAATTGCCGGTTGAGGTCGCTCGGCTTGACGTTTCCCGCGTGCGCGAGGACGAGCTTGCCAATGCCGGCCGCCGCGAGCTGATAGGCGACGATCCCTCCGAGTCCGCCGATGCGGGAGACGAGGACCGACGAGTTCTTGAGCCGCTCCTGGCCGGCTTCGCCGAAATCGTCGACCCAGATCTGCCATTCGTAGATGGCGCGGTCTTCGGCGGTGAGGGGATGTCGCTCCGGCATGATCACCCGCCCGATATCGGCGCCATGATCGTTATGACGTCCCCCTCGCGCAGCGATACCGACTCATCGCGCCCGATCTGCCGGTCTCCCATGAAGACCAGCAGTGACGGCTGCACCCGTCCCGCGTCGTCCAGCAGCATTTTCCGCAGCGACTCGCCGCGGCGATCGGCCGCCACGCGGACGACGTCGGCGATGCGGCACGGCGACGCGACGTCGAGCGTCTCCGACCCGACGCCAGCCGCCCGCTTTACCTGCGTGGCGTATTGAACGGTAATGCGCATGGCGGACGTCAGCTCCCACGCGCTCCCCGCGCGGCCGCGAGGACGACGCCGGCCGCCACGACGGCCAGGACCATCGCCAGCATCCGGCCATATCCGCCGTCACCGTCGGTTTGTGCTGCGGTCGTCGTCGAGGGAACCATCGCAGTCGTCGCCGCGGGAGCCAACACCACATCCGTCGATGCTGCGGCCTCTTGAGGGAGGGAGATCGGTGTCAGCCGTGCCGCCGCGTCCGGGTCGCCGGCCGCAACTTCGAGGGGTTCCCCATCGTCCGCCAGGCCGCGCAGACCCCCCAGCGGCGGCATCGCAGTCGGCAGCGAAACGGACGGTTCGACGTACAGGTCCCAGTCGACCGCCAGCAGCAGGTCGGAACCGGGGTTCTGCTCCTTTACCGTACACTGGCAGCCGCCGATCAGGAACCGGCAGGCGTCCTCGATCGTGCGCGGGTTGATGCCGTCGCCGGCCAGCGTATACAGGGCGCATCCGCGGCCGAACACGGGAAACGCCATCGGCATGTGAATGTACGGCTCCTGCCGCACGTCCGGCTCGACTGAGAGCAACATCTGCACGAGCGCCGCCTCGGCCGGGTCGTCGCGCGACACCCGTTTCGCCTGAAACGACAACTTCAGCCCCTCCGGCGCGACCGACAGTTCGGCCGCATCGGCCGGATCGATCGGCGGCAGTTCGAGCGTCACTTTCAGGCGCTCCAGTTCCGATGTGAGAAGGGCGTACGCGGCGTCGTCCTTCTCCTTGTCGCCGCTGTCGAGGAACAGCCACACGACCGACTCCCCTTCCAGCAGCCGCTCGGAGATGAATTTCCGCACAGGTGAATCGACGAGCAGCGCCGCATTCGCGGCGGTCAGTTCGCCCGACCAGACGTCGATCGCCGGCCCCCGGACCGGACCAGCCTTCTGGACGACCAGCCACGGCAGTGTTTCGGATTGGTGGGACTCCCAGAGCGTGCGGGACTCCTCGTCCGGGTTGCCGTCGAGGTTGATCGACCGGACCTTGACATTCGTGATGGGCATGCCGTCGGGCCGCTTCGGCTGCAGCGCGGCCAGTTGCTCCAGTTGTTCGGGGGTGAGTTCGCCACGGTGGAACACGGAGACGAGGTACGGACCAGGGTGCCAGTGCTCCAGGGCGTAGCGGAACACCGGGATCGAGCAGGCTGAGGCCGTCGTGACCGCACAGGCGACGACTGCCACAGTCGCGATGAACTTTCGAAATCGGAGTCGATGACTGTTCAAGATCTCACCGTGTCGGAGGACGGACCGCCTGGAGAACCCGCTCACTGTGAACGTGATTGCCACTCGCTGCAGGTGGGACAACCTGCCCCATCCCAGTATACTCATTCGCAACCGTTGATTTGAAGTTGCCCGCCCGGAATCCAGCCGTACGAGGTTCCCATGCGATTTCTGTCCGCTTGCCGTCTGACCGTTGTCGCGGCCGTACTTTTCTCTCTGCCGGTGTTCGCCGCCGATTGGCCGACGTATCGCGGCGATAACGCCCGCTCGGGCGCGACGCATGAATCGATCCGCCCTCCGTTCCAGGTGCGGTGGACGTTCAAGTCGGCGGCCCCGCTGCAATCGGCCTGGGCCGACAACGAGCGGGAACGCAAGATCGAGGGGTGGGTCCTCGGCAATCGCGACCAGTACGATGACGCCCTGCACCCGGCCATCGTGGGAAACCGCGTGTACTTCGGCTCGACCGTCGATCATCAGTTGCGCTGTCTCGACCTGGAGCGCGGCCGCACGCTCTGGTCGTTCCTCACCGGTGGCCCGATCCGGCTCGCGCCGACTGTCGTCGACAGCCGAGTGTATTTCGGCTCTGACGACGGCGTTGTTTACTGCCTCGATGCCGTGTCGGGCGAACTGATCTGGCAACTCCGCGCTGGTCCGGCCGACGACTGGCTGCTCGCCCGCGGCGAGATGATCAGCCGCTGGCCGGTCCGCACGGCCGTGCTGGTGGATAACGGCATCGCATACTTCGGCGCGGGGATCTTCCCGCACGAGGACATCTTTCTCTATTCCGTCGACGCTGCCACGGGCAAGGTGCTCTGGAAGCAGGACAATATCAGCACGCGCGACGCCGGCCGCGACGACCTCTCGCCGCAGGGATATTTCCTTGCCGAAGGCGATCTGCTGTTCGTCCCTTCCGGGCGGTCGTTGCCGGCGGCATTCGACCGCAAGACCGGCGAGATGATTCACAAGCGGACCTACGGTTGGCGCACGACGGCCGGCGGCATCATCGGCGGCACGAAGGCGCTGCTCGCGGACGGACAGATCTACGCCAGCGGCCCGCATCACTTCCTGGCGATGGACCAGAAGACCGGCGACGCCGGCTTCGGCTGGTTTGACGGGCGGCAGATCGTCGTCCGCGACGACGAGGCCTACGTCGCCACCGGCACGATGGTCGCGCGACTGGACCGCACGGAATACGCTGTCAACAGCCGCCGCCGGCAGGAACTGGAGATGCAGATTTACGATCTCTCGCGACAGGTGAGCGGCGCGGGGGACAAAGCGGCCGAAATCCGCGCCAGGATCGACGCGGCCAAGGCTGAGCTGGAGCAGATCGCCAACGTCGGAATCGTCTGGCAGCAACCGACCGAAGCGGAATCGGGACTGCTGTCCGCCGGCGACCTGGTCTTCGTCGGCGGGCCGCAGCAGGTCGTCGCCTACGCGGCCGACGACGGCCGTGTCGTCTGGCAAACGGACCTCGCGGGCGACGCCCGCGGGCTGGTCGTTGCGGCGGGGCGCCTGTTCGGCAGCACCCACGACGGGAACATCCATTGTTTCGCGCCTCAGGGGACGGCCGTCGCCGCCGAACAACCGCAGCCGGCGCCACCGGCCGAGCCGTTCCCGAACGACGACCTTACGCCGCTCTACGCCGCGGCCGCCGAACAGATCCTCGCCAGTTCCCGAGTCGAACAGGGGTTCTGCCTCATCGTCGGCAGCGAAGAGGGTCGGCTCGCGCTGGAACTGGCCCGCCGCAGCGGACTCAAGATCTACGGCATCGAACCAGATGCCGCCAAGGTCGCCCATTCGCGGCAGGCGCTCGCGCAGGCCGGACTCTATGGACGAGTCGTCATCCATCAAGCCGACGCGAACGACATCCCGTACGCGAATTACTTCGCCAACCTCATCGTTTCCGACACGCTCGTCGCAACGGGCAAGCTGCCGTTCGATCCGGCGAAGGTCGCCCGGCATTTGAAACCGGTCGGCGGGGTCCTCTTCCTCGGCGGACCGAACACGCAGGGGAAACAGGTCTCCGAGTGGCTCGCGCAGACCGGCCTCGCCGATCAGTCGACCACAAAGCAGGTCGACCACTGGTCTCTGCTCACGCGCGGTCCGCTTCCCGGCGCGGGGAGTTGGTCGCACGAGTACGGCAACCCGGCCAACACGGCCATCAGCGATGACACCCGCGTCAAAGGGGGACTCGGCGTCCTCTGGTACGGCGACCCCGGCCCGGGGGACATGGTCAATCGCCACGACGGCGCGGTCGGGCCGCTTTCGATCAACGGCCGCCTGTTCGTGCAGGGAGAGACGACGATTAAGGCGTACGACGCCTACAACGGCCTGCATCTCTGGACGTACGAGAATCCCAAAGCGATCCGCACCGGCGTCTTTCAGAACCAGAACCCCGGCAACCTCGCGGCAACGGATGACCGCCTGTTCCACTTCGTCAAGGATGAATGCCTGGAACTCGATGCCGCCACCGGGCAGGTCGTCAAAATCCACCGTCTCCCCGCCGGCAAGGACGACGGCAAGAACGAATGGGGCTACGTCGCCGTGCAGAACGGCATCCTGTTCGGCACGGCCACCGTCCGCGGCGAACTGGCGGCCCAGCAGCGCCGCCGCGGCCGCGTCACAGAAGACGCCACTGACGCGATTTTCGCGATCGACGTCGCCACCGGGGAGCATCTCTGGAGTTACCCGGGAAAGAGCATCACGCACCACACGATCGCCATCGGTCCCGACCGCGTCTGCTTCATCGACAGTTCGATCACCAGCGAGCAGCGGGAAGAGAT
>CAZWGW010000364.1:0-7109 GCA_964633565.1 uncultured Planctomycetaceae bacterium | reverse complement strand
ACAGAATGGCAGTGTTCGGGAAGTAAAGGCGATCGAGCGTCGCAGCGACGCCGTGCCGCTACAGGATGGGGGGGCGGGGGGAAACTTGCAACCGAGTGCGGGGATGGAGTGGTGAGTAGTGGTTGGTGGTTTGGTCGTTTGGTCAGTGGTGGTCCGTCGTCTCATTGCGAGTGCCGTCATCGTGACCTCTTGACCTCCGATTCTGTCGTCCGATTGTCGGGCAAGGGTTCCGGCTGAAGCCTTGCGATACGGTGAAGGGCTGGTCTTTCGGCGTAAAACGGGCAAGCGTACAAGATTCAAGCGTAGGGAAATTTTTTGAAGAGGTGTCGGGACTTTCGCGGGGGACGCGCCGCCGCAGGACGATGCAGAGAACGCAGAGGGGGGACAGGAAGATCATGGACAGGAAAATGCTGGATGGCGATGCGTTCGGACGTTGTGAGCCGGTTCGTGTGGGGCAGTCGGTATAGTGTACCTATGAATACATTCTGCGTCAATGCGAAGACGAGAGTGGAGAGTGGAGAGATGAGGGATGAGCGATGAAGGATTCCGATGCAGGAGGGGTGGCTGGGGTGCGGGCAGGACGTTGAAAGTGGGCCGAGGCGCCTGGGGGGACAGCACCCTCAAATCCAGAGGGCGCGTCACAACCCCAGTCGAACGATGCGCCGGCGCGGTGTATGTGGCGCGGCCACCAGTCTCCGCAACCAATCTGGAGCATTCGCAGATTGGGCTATTTTGCCGAGTTATTCGCCGCAAACAACCCCTCGTCGCACGGCGGCTCCAGCGACGCGGCGGCCATCTCGACCAGTTTTTCTGGATTCTCGGCGTTCAGCGCCTGCAGCACCTCGGCCAGTTCCCGCGCCAGCGCCTGCGGCCTGCGGCAGACGTGGAAGGCCCAGCGCCCAAGCTGGCCCCAGTTGTTGACGGCCGACACCCAGCGCCGCGCGGCCGCGTGCTTGGCCCGCGTCTGGTCGTCTTCGTAGCCCTTGATCTCCAGGATCAGCGTGACGCTGTTGATCAGTCGAATCAGGTAGTCGGGCTGGTAGCTGTGAGCAATCCCTTCGAATTCGTAGGGAATGACCAGCCCTGTCCGGTCGTTTCGGGCATAGAAGGAAACGGCGTCGCTCGATTCGAGGTAGAAGGCGGCCGCCTGCTCCCACGAATTCGTGTCGAGGACGATCTGGTTGATGTGGCTGCGAAACGTGGCGTGGCAGGGGCGGGTCGTCTTGAAGTCGACTTCCGCCGTCGTGCCGATCGGCTTCCAGCGGTTGAGGACCGGAAGCAGCGGCGGTTCGCCCTGCGCGTCGTCCGGCTCGATCGCATCCCGGATGCGCTCGTCGATCCGCTTGAAGTATTTCTCCAGACCGAGTTCACACGGGTGGGCGTCGTTGAAGTCGACTTTGCGCGTGACGTACTCGTCGACGAAGCGGTAGACCTGCGGGAACAACTGGTGTCGCGACTGCAACCGGAGGACTCGTTCGCGGCTGGAGTCGTGGCCATTCCCGGTTGCGAGCAGATACGACAGGATCTGCTGGGAGATCTGGAACTTGATCGTCTGCAGGTGATTCTGCGAATAAAACGCCTCGCGGTCCTGCTCCTCAAAGCCGAACGGCGTGACAACCTGGCCGGGCGTCCCTTCGGCATAGCCGACCGTTGCGCGGACGAATGTGGCCGTCGGGACGTGGTCCGGTGTGATGGCGATTCGTTCGAGCCCGTCAATGTCGCAGCGGATTGAGTTGCGCTTGAGCGAAAATGCGTACCCTTCGACAACGGGAAACCGGATTTCAAAGTGAGCGCGTTCCGGCAAGGCGCGGACGTGATGCTTGGGCTTGTCGATCGGCTCGGCCTGGGCGACAGGGCGGCCGCGGAACGGGATCACCGAGAACGGGATGCCGTAGACATCGACGTATTCCTCGGTGAGTTTGCCCGTCGCGGGGTCGGGGGTGTAGTCCATGCGGCGCAGGCCGCGGCCAACGACCTGTTCGCACAGCAGTTGGCTGCCGAACGCGCGGATGCCGAGAATGTGCGTGACGTTGTTGGCGTCCCAGCCTTCCGTAAGCATGGAGACAGAGACGACGCAGCGGACGTATTCGCCCGGCTGGCCCGGCTTGCCGACGGTGGCGACGATCTGCCGCAGGGCTTCGGCGGCGTCCTTGCGGCTGGCGTTGGGATCTTCGCTTTCCGCGGCGGCGAGGAGCTTGGAGTCGATGCGGATGGTGCGTTTTTCGGTGGGGGTGTTGGAGAAGTATTCAGGGAAGACTCGCCCCTGGCCGTAGACGGCGCGGGTTTTGTTGGCGGATCTGGAGCGGGATCGAGATCTGGGCTTGGAGTCGGACGGATTGGAAATCCGTCCTACGGACTCGTCATCATCATCGTCGCCTTCCTCATCCAGCGCCTCGGCCAGCGTCTCCTCGTCGACGATCGGCTCCTCGTGCTCGCCGCTGATGTTGCGGTAGAAGACTTCGGCGATGTCGGTGTTGTCGCAGACGATGATCAGGACCGGCGGTACTTTCTCCTGGCCGGGGGAGCCCTCCTGGATGTAGCGGAAGCGTTCGGCCCACTGCCCGGCAATCTGCTGGAGGGCGTCTTCCGCCTCGCGGTAGACGACTTCGGGTTTCGGCTTGCGGGCCGCGCCGGGGAGGCGTTCGCCGGGCTGGATCGAATCGCCGATCCACTGCCACAAGCGGAAATACTTCGGCTCCGGACGGCCGGTCGTGTCGGAGACCGGCAGACGGGGGATCTTGACGATGCCGCTCTCGATCGCGTCGACCAGGCCGAAGTCGCTCACAAGCCACGGGAACGGCCGCCCCTCAGGATGGCCGCTCCCCTTGATGTAGAACGGCGTGGCGGAGAGGTCGACGCACAGGCCGATCCCCGCTTCCTTCCCGCGGGCGTTGTTGAGTTTGTCCAGTCCTTCGACCCAGATCGTCGCCTCCTGAACCTCTTCTTCCAGTTGCTGCTTTTCGTCGCGCGACAGCTTCTCTTCTTCGTCGAGCGGGGCGGGGCGCCAGCAGTGGTGCCCTTCGTCGTTCAGGACCATCAGCGGCAGGCGGTCGAACAGGTCGCCGAGGACGCGGCGGGCGAAGACGTCTGCGGTTTCCGGCCCCTTGTTGACGACGGCGTAGTTGCGGTCCCCTTCCTTGTGTTCGGACTCCGGGGCGAAGGCGTGCCAGTTGGTGACAAGCACCTTGCCGATCTTGAGCAGCGACGCGTATTTGCTGGGGACGATGTCGAACGCCTCGTAGTAGTTGCCGGCGACTTCGGGGCGCAAGACCTGCAGGCGCTCCTTGACGGTGAGGTTCGGGCAGCAGACGAGGGCGGCCCAGGGGAACTCGCGGCTGGCGGGGTTGATGCCGCGGTTGCAGAACGCCCACGCGATGAGCATGGCCATGACGACGGTTTTGCCGGAGCCGGTGGCCATTTTGCAGCCCAGGCGGCGGAGCGGAAGCAGCGAATCATCGAACGGGCGGTCGATGAGCGTCTGGATGAAGCCGGCGTGTTCGGCGAACGACGGGCGCTCGGCGCGGAGCAGGCGGTGCAGGTCGTCGTCGGAGAGGGCGAACTTCTGAAAGCCGGTGCGGCGGGACTTGCCGGGGATGAGCAATTCGGCCAGGTAGATGATCGTCTCGACCGCTTCGCGCTGGCAGAAGAAGAGGGGACGGGGGCGATCGCCGCGGGTCCAGTAGTGGAGCAGTTCGCGGGTGACGTTGCTCGCGCCGCGGTAGTCGGCCTCGCGCCAGCGGCGGACGTCGTCGCGGAGCAGGTTGACGAGCGGCAATTCGTCGAAGTCTTCTTCGAGGAGCAGCTTGCGCTGGCGGGTGCCGACCCGTTCGGTCCTGTAGAAATAGCCGGCGGGGCGGCGGCCGGGGATTTCGCGGGCTTCGCCGGTGTCGCGGTCGTACTGCCAGTAAGCGGTCGGCTCGGCCCAGGGGGAACAGAGGATGGGGCGGTCGACGGGCTGGATGGGGGCGGGGGCGGCGGCCTGTGCGCTCATGAGACTTCGTGCGCTCCCCCGGCGACGGCCGGAACGACGTGCCCGGTTTCAACTGGTTGCGGTGCGAGTGATTCAACCTCCAGCGTCTGTCGTTGCGTCTTACGACTGGTCCGCATGATTCCGGCGACGATCACGCTGCGGTCGAGGAGGCTCTTGACCAGCGGTTCCAGGTCCGCATCGTACTCGCATTCGAGGTCCGGCAACGCGTCGGCGCGGTCGCGGAGCATGAACGTCCCACGGTCAAGGTCGACTTCGCGAATTGTCCCGCATTCCTCGACGGTATGTCCGTTCGCGGCGGGGGCGCTCTCCTGATCCGCCTCCACGCCCAGGTAGACGTCGATGTCGCGACGCAAGGCGCGAATTTCGTGAATGTAGGGCTCCGCCCAGAGCCGGAAGCGGGCGGGGTTGGCCGGCTGGATCTTGCGGCGCAGCGACGCCAGCACTCCTTCAGCGCGGGCCAGTTGCTGGCGCGTCAGTTCCAGGTCGTCGTCGTCGTAAATCATAGTGCGATCCTGACGAGTCCCTTGCGCACTCCCTTGGGGAGGTGCAGCGCACGCTCGTGCTCCGGACGAACCTGCTGAAAGTACGCCACCCACGCATTATAGTCGTCGGACGCGTCCGTGACGGGGAAAACGTCGAACCCGAACCGTCGGCGCACCCGATGCCTGGACTCAAGATTGTATTCAAAGGGGCGGAGTTCCGCCGCAAAGTCCCAGTCGGCTGGCAGGACGAGGATCAGGTCGATGTCGCCCGGCTCATCAACACCTGGCATCACGAAACTGCCGTCGACAACGATGGCGGCTCCGCAGCCGGCGCGCCGGACCTCGTCGACGTAGGCGCACAATCTCCCGAAGAGCCTCATGCGATGGTCGCTGCTCTGGAACCGACCGAACTGCTCCTCGACTTCCGCGAGCGTGCCATCATGCACTCCGACCGGCAAGAGTCCATGCTCGTTGAAGTCCGGAAGCGCCATGGTGGCAAGATCCTACGATTCAATGCGATGGTCAACAAATGGCGAGAACTTCATTCGCCGAGCCGCCTCGATATCCCCGAATGGGGCCTTCCTGAGAGATCTTGATTCCAAGCCCGTATTTCCCCAACTCGATCGCAGCGGCAAGTCGCCCGCCCCCTGCGCTTCCTGACGGAACGTTTGCGATTGCACCGGCTGCCAGAATCTGCCCCCGGTGATCGATGACTGTCGCCCCGTCCATCGCCAACAACTCCTGTCGCAGGCGACGATCAAGATCCTGGAAGGGACGACCGGCAACAATCGTATTCAGAAGGCGGGGCTTCCTGTGCGAGGTCTGAGTCAGCATGTCGCGCTCGTGTATTGCTCCGTTTCTCAGGACGTCCGTTCGGTGCGAACTTCCCACAACTGCAATACAGCCTCCCGTTCGGGCGAATGAGACATCGAGGCAAGATTCGTATACTGCCTGTCGGATCGCCGGATTCTGTGGTAATGCCATCTGAGTTATGACAGGTTCATGTACGAGGTGGTGCCAGACACCGCTCCTCTTTGCAAATACCAGGCGACCATTCTCGAACACGAGGATTTCGCCCCCACGGCTCAACGCAAATGCACGCCGTCCGTCAATCGCCCAATTTGCAATTGCAGCGTACCGAAACGGCGCACAGCTATTTGCCGCAGATGAGTCCAGCGAGAGGTGCTGTAACAGGCGTCCATTGTTACCAAACGTGATCACAGTATCGATGCCGTTGGTCAGCACGGCGCTGTACGCGCGATCGAAAAACATGCGAACAGTCACGAATTTTTTCGAGCTTTCGATTTTGGGCTCGATGCCAATCGCCGACGTAATCCTTTGACCCTCGTATGTTTGAGATGACCACGATTCCAAGCCATCGATCACACTCACGACGATATTGACGAGATGTCCTCCCACACAGCGTGCGACGACGCGCCGGGGGAGCGCGTTCAGGAGGTCTTGTCCGAAAGCGGCGTCAACGTGCTCGCTGATCTCGGAGAGCACTTCGATGAATGCCTTCGCGACTCGAAGTTCCGAGTTCGAAAACTGTTGACTGCGGTTGATCTGGAGGCGGAAATCGGCTTTGGAGTCGGGTTTGATCAAGATCCCACAACCACCCGGAATCAATGACGCACACTGGTAGCCTCCCGCCGGCTCAAAGCTCTCTCCCAATTTCGCCCCCGACAGCATGGGCTGAAGATACTCCTCGACGAGTTCGCGAAATCGATCCTGGTCCATCGTTGGCGTTTCACCCCACCTCCCGCACCCACATTACCTCATTCCCCCGCGGATCAATCACCTTCACCGCCACGCGCCCCTCCTTCCCTGCCTTGAACGGCAGCGACGTCGTGCCGCTGAAGGCGGCGAACTTCTCTTCATCAATCAGACCGTCCTTGCCGTTCAGCGCCCGCTCCAGCTTGTCCCACGCGCCGCGATCGGGGAAGAACGCCTGCGTGATGCAGAACGTCCGGCCGTCATAGTCGCCGTCGAGGAACCAGGCGGCCACCTTGTCGGCCCGCGTCGGCTGCACCACGTTGTTCACCGGGTCGTAGATGTCGACCCCTTCCATCGTCACCGTGTATTCGCCGCGCTTGTCGGGACCGGCCAGCGAAACGCGGGGCTGGCCGAAGACGGTGAAGAGCTGGCTGCCGGGCTGTTCCTTGAGCAGGCCCTCCATGCCGGGATTCACATCGGGGCGGATCGTGGCGAGGTGCAGCTTGATCTTCGGATTGGCCTGGTTCTCGACCTCGGCGTACGCGCCGGCGTCGAAACTGAAGCCGGCGAAGACGAGGTCGGTGTAGCCGCGGCGGAAGGCGATGGGGATCGCTTCGACGACCTGCTTGGTGGTGATGGGGCCGTATTGGGGACCGATGACGACGGCGACGGTCGGCCGCGATGACTCGGGCGTGGAGCCGCCGTCGGCAGACGGCGGGCTTTGGGGGGAGGTCGCGATGCGCCAGTTGCCTTCGGCGTGGAGGGTGCTGCCGCCGCTGTGGGTGTAGATGGGGTCGAGCGAGGTGAACTGCATCTGCTTGTTGTCGGGGAAGCGCACGCCGTCGATCCGCATGAGACGAATCATGTTGTCGAGATAGCCGGTGACGTTCTGGGTCTCGGCGAAGGGTTGGACCTCGCGG
>CAZWGW010000363.1:0-7141 GCA_964633565.1 uncultured Planctomycetaceae bacterium | reverse complement strand
AGCCCCTGTAATCCCCGCACGCACTCTCGCACCGCGCCGATCGACCTCAATGAGGAATTGAACGGCAGGACGCACAACCCGCGCCGAGGTGCAAACCCAGAGTACACAAACGCCGGCTCGCGCAGCACGCACAACTGCAACTCCACGTCCGCCGATTCTTCCAGCGTGCGGAACAGGTCCACCAGCATCCGCTCCGCGCCCCCCATCTGGAACGCCGGAATGACAAGCAGCACCCGGATCGGCCGCAAGGCCGGCGGGCGCAGCCGTCGGGACGTTGTCTGCTCAACCGCCAGCGGCACCCGTTCTCTCCCTGGATGCTGTGACGGACCGGCCGGCCTCCGCGCTGCGCCGCCGTTTCCACGTCACGAGTGTCTCGGTCATTACCGGCCCCAGGATGCGCGACAGGACTCGCGTCCCCCGCGAATAGACCCGTGCGGCCGCCGCGGGATCGAGCTTCTGTGCCTCCCGCAGAAACGCCAGCCCCGTCGTGCGTCCCCCGCGCTGCAGGCAGACCCGGCCGTTCTGCGCCATCCGTTCGGCAAACGCTCGCCGGCGCTCGTCATTCAACTCGCCGCGTTTCTCCAGCTCAATCGCGAGCGCGGGCAGGAATTTGAGTTGTTCCCCCACCGCCCGCACGAAGTTGCTCGACACGCTGTCTGCTCGCCTCCGCACGACGTACAGGGACTCCGAAAGGTGCTCGAAACGCGCACCCGCTGCCGCCAGCCGCAGGTGCAGGTCGAATTCCTGAGACCCCTGCAGGTCCGTCCGGAACCCCCCCACTGCCGTCAGCCGCTCCTTCCAGTGCAGCGGCGCCGACGTCTGCAACCGCATCGACCGCAGCACAAACGCCAGCGGGTCAATCCCGCGGCAGTCCGCCGAGTGCGTCTCCACCCATTGGCCGTCGTCGGCATTCACCAGTTCGTAGTCGCAATACACCGTGCAGTCGGGATGCTCGCTGGCGGCGGCGACCTGCCGCTCCAGCTTCTCCGGGGCCAGGACATCGTCCGCATCCAGAAACTGGATCCATTCGCCCCGTGCCAGCTCGATGCCCCGGTTCCGCGCCGCGCATCCCCCGCGGTTCGGACCGAATTCGCATCGAATCGTCGTGCCGAAAGACCGGATCACGTCCGGGCTGCCGTCCGTCGAGCCGTCGTCGATGACGATGATTTCCTTGTCCGGATACGTCTGGCCGTGCGCGCTCGTGATCGCTTCGCCGATGTACCGTTCGGCGTTAAAGCACGGAATGATGATGCTGACACAGGGACCGTTCATGGAACGACCTCGCACGTCTCGATGGGCAGTCGCGCCGCCGCGGCGGACGCGGCAAATCGCCGCTCGTAATACGACGCCAGTTCCGCGTGCCGGTCGTACTGGTGCACGATCGGAATCACGTCGCCGTGCCTCGTCAACAACCCCTGCTCGTCGTCCCATTCGAACTCGCGCAGGTCGCGGCATGACCCCACCGTGGCAATGCATCCCACGCCGTTCTCGCTCAGGTCCAGCGGGGCAGGCGGCGCATTGCGCAGAATGCGGTTGTGCATCCCCTGGTCAAGGCAACTCCGCAGACAGACCCGGTCGATTTTCTCGCACATTTCCTGCATCATCGCCGTCAGGTAGCGCACCACATATTCAGCAGGCCCCAGCGTGACGCCGGCACAAAGCACGCGCTGGGAAGTCAGGCTCCGCAGCGTCGACTCGTCGTCATACAGCCGGTACACCCACTGGCTGTTCCAGATGCTGTCCCTGATGTGCGCCGACTCCACGCCGTTGAGAAGTGCCTGACCCGCATGGACGAACGGGTCCGCTTGAAACACGACGTCGCGCGAATCGGTGAGCAGCACCTGCTCGTAGTCCCTGCCGCAGGTCAGCAGGTATTCGCGCGCATAGAAGAACCGGGCCAGCATGACGTGCAACAGCCACGGCGCCCACTCCAGCATCCGCGCCCGCCATGCCGGATGTCGCCGCCACGTGCGGCTGAAGGCCAGCGACAATGCAGCGGCCCTCAGGGGTCGCGCGGCGATCCGCCGCCCCCACTGATGCCGGCGCCAGTGCCGCGGCGTCCACGCGTCGCACTCCGGATACCATGACCGCACAGCGTGCAGGAATTCGTCTCCCGTCGGTTCCTTCAGCAGCACGATCCGCGCTGCGATTCCGGCGTCGCGCGCACTGCGCAGAAACAGGCGCAGCGCTTCCGGTGCATATCCAAACGCCGCGGCGATGATCACCCGTTTTGTCATTCGTGCTCAGTAAGCCGCGTGCGATCCGCGCGCCAACAGGGCTCGCGCGCGACGCGCCAGCGCCACGCCGTGGACCCGGGACAATCCCCAGTGAAGTCCCACCTTGGCCACGGCGGCCAACTGGTCGCGTCGTGTGCCGAAATGCTGCCAGATTCGTCGGTGTACTCGCACCGAGTCGGCATACCGTCCGAGGTCGCGCAGCCGCCATCCAATCCGCAGCAGGTGCGCCCGGACTCGTTCCCGGAACTCCGCATCGACCCCGCGCTCCTCGACGCGCCCGCTCCATTCGCACACGAGGTCGAACAGTTCCAGCAGGGTGTCTCCGCGCATCGTGCTCGTCAGGCTCTGCGCATGCGGCCGGCGCAGGTATCCCGACTCGGGGAATACGAGCACGGGACCGACGAACGCCAGCCGGCAGACGTAATCGAAGTCCGCAGTCCCCCGCCACCGTGTCGAAACGCCGCCGACCCGTTCCCAGACGCCGCGCCGGAATGCAACGGCCGGAAACCCCGCACAATAGTTGCCGTGCCACAGGATCCGCGCCAGCGCACGCTCTCCCGCAACCAGGCGCCCGCCGCCGGCCGGAACACTGTCGGCCATCAGTTCGTCGATCACCGGTCGGTGTTGCACGTCGCCGCCGGCGGGCGGCATCCATTGCCCGAGCGTGAAGCTGAACGCCGCCTCCGGCACTTGCGTCAATCCCCGGGTGTGCCGTTCCAATGTCTCGGGACACAGCATGTCGTCCTGCTCCAGCACAAGCACGAAATCGCCGTGGGCCGCAGCCACTCCGATGTTGATCGGCTGTGCGGGCCCGCCGGAATTCGCATCGAGCGCGATGACCGACATGGGAACCGGCGACTTCAGCGCCGCATCTCGCACGATCGCCAGCGTCTCGTCCGTCGAGCAGTCGTCCACGACGATCAACTCGCACGGCGGCAATGTCTGTGACCTCACCGACTCCAGCGCGTCGCGCAGGTACGCCGAGCCGTTGTACGTCGGAATGATGAGGGAGATCGCGCCGCTCACGGGGTCACCGACTCCATGGTTCGCGTTCGCGGCATCAGTCTTCGCAGCGCGGCGCCGCCCAGGCGCCCGAGTAAACGCCGACCGAGTTGGCACTCGGCGACCAGGCGCGCCCGCAGCGGCCGCCGGTCGACACCCGAGGGCATCCGTAACAGTTGGGCCGCTCTGCTCCATTGGCCCCCCCGCAGCGCCGTCACGATTTCTTGCTCGCGGTCATCCGCGTATCGCTGCAGGACCAGCGTCCGCTGCTCGCGTGAAAGTTGTCCAGCCGCGAGCAGAACCGCCAGGCACTGAAACTTGCCGGTCCGCATGGCGTGTTCTGCGGCCGCGCCGCGCGACATGCTCTGGCTGGTCAGCCGATACAGTGCGTGAGGTCCCCCCGCGTAAGCGAATTGGGCCCCCGCTGCCGAAAACTGCAGGTGCCGCTCCCAGTCTTCGTGGTTTGGCAGGCGTTCATTGAACCCGCCCCACCGCGCGAAGCAGTTCCGCCGATAGAGCAACGCGTGAATGGGAATGCCGAAACCACGTTCCCAGTGCCGGATGAACGACCGGAAGGCATCGGGCTCGGGGAATTCGACCGGCTGGTTCCGGAACCGGTCCTGGACCCGGTCGTCCCTGAAGCACTCGTAGGGTCCGTACACCACGTCCGCGCCGGCCGCAACGCCTGCTGCCGCCTGAAACGCTGTCTTGCCCGGCTCCAGCAGGTCGTCCGCATCCAGGAACTGAATCCACTCGCCCCGCGCCGCGCTGACTCCCCGATTGCGAGCGGCAGACAGCCCGCGATTGGACTGCGGAATGTACCGGACCCGGCCCTCAAACTCCCGTGCCACGGCATCGGTCGTGTCGGTCGAGCCGTCGTTGACGACAATCACCTCGACCCCATCTCCCTGGGCGAGTGCCGATTCGATGCACCCGCGCAGGTAATGCCCCTGCTGGTAACACGGAATCACGATCGACACCGAAGGGACGACTCCATTCATGGACTGCATCTCTTCATTCAGCGCCTGCCGGCAAGGATTGCGCCGATGCGTGCGCGCCGTCCGCCCTGGTGCGGGGGGACAATCGCGCGCACCAGCGGTCCCAGCCGCACATCACCCGACGTGGCAGCCAGGCCCGTCGGCGGAGCGACCGCGCCACCCGGCTCCCGCCCGGCACAAACTCCGACAACCCGAGGTGAAAACGGAGCGCCGTCATGTGCCGGCCCTGCCAGGCGCGCCGCAGGTCCTCCTCCCAGATTTGCAGCATCGCGGCTGCGACCTGTGCCGCAAACTCGACTTCGCCATCGTGAACCAGACTCGCGTAGTACCGCCACCGCGATTGATAAACCGACCGGACCTGCCGCAGGGGCGTCGCGCTGATCTGCCCCCCGTGCTGACGATAATTGGCGGTGACCTGCGGCGTGCTGACAAACAGGTGCCGGCGGGAAAGTCGCAGCCACAGGTCGTAATCGGGTGCGGTCCGGATCGCGGCGTTGTATCCGCCGATACTCAGCAGCGCGTCGCGCCGCGTCGCCGCCGACATCGCCGGCACCACGGTGTTCCGCAGCGACTCCCAGAAGACGTTCCTCGGCGACCCGCTGCACGGCGACCGTTCCCCGATGACGCCGGCCCGCGCTCCGTACAGGCGCACGGCCGAAAATGCCACCGCCGCCTCGGGAAACCGTTCCAGCAGTCCGCAGATGACCTCCACGTGCTCCGGCTCAAAGGAATCGTCGGCATCCAGCCAGACGAGAGTGTCTCCCTTTGCCGCGTTGATGCCGATATTCCGCGCCGCCGCGTGTCCGGAATTGCTGGCCGTCGTCAGGACCTGCACAGGATAGCGCCGCGCCACGTCGCGCGACCCGTCCGTCGAGCCGTCGTCAACGACGATGATTTCATCGACTGGCTGTGTCTGCCGCAGCACCGACTCAATCGCTTCCCCGAGAAACGACTCGGCGTTGTAGCACGGTATGATCGCTGTCGTCGTCACCGGAACTTCCCCACTGGCGCGCCCCCCGAAAATCCGACCTTCCGCAGGAGCCTTCCGACGGAATGTACCGCCATCGAACCCGGCAGGAACTGCGCGCCAACCATCCAGGCACGTGGGTCGAACGGGGATCTGCAGATGGCGCGAATCGCCGCACGCTGCATGCTGCGCCCATTGCCACTGCGCGACAGGAACTCCATCACGCGCAGTTCGTCCCGCGCAGCGATCCACTTTCTCCAGCTCGCCGACATGCGTCGCCCAGCCAGTTGCCGCCGCCGATTGTCGCGGCCTGCCCGCAATTCAAAATTCGTCAGCGCTCGCTCATAGAGCGCCATGGCGCACGGAGCCGTTGTCGCCCACTGCATCCGCTCCGTGATTGCCTGGCGGGCACGATTCCCGAGTGCTTCGCGGGCCTGCGGTTGTCTGGCCAGTTGTGCCGTTGTGTGGACGAAGCCCCGCACGTCACCGTGTCCAATAAGAAACCCGTTGTCGCCATGCTGAACGACCTCCGGCGCCAGCCCGACCGGAGTCGACAGCGCGACGACTCCGCTGGCCATCGCCTCGAGCAGGGGGACCGGCCCCCCCTCCACGCGCGACGTCACCCAGTAAACATCAAACGCCCGGTACACCTCGGCGAACTCCTGCTCCGAGTGGATGAATGGCACCTCAACGCATTGGCCGCAGCGCGCGCGGATCGACGCCGCGACCTCCGTCCATCCCATGCCCACCAGTACGAACGTTGCGCCCGGGACCCGTCCCACAAGTTCCAGCGCCGCGTCGACCAGCATCTCCATCCCTTTGCGCCCGCGATCGTCACTGGACTTCTTGCCCACAAACCCGACCACAAGGGAATCCTGCGCGATCCCGAGTCGCGTTCGCACGCGTCGCCGCTCGGAGGCGCTACCGGGGCAAAACAGGCACGTGTCGACGCCATAAGGCACGCGAACGACGGCAGCCGCCGGGACGCCTCTCGCGACGATTTCCGATTCCTGCTGCCGCGACGCCGTCATCACCGCATCCGCCGGCCAGGCGGCGGCGATCGTTTCGCCATCCATCACGTGGTGAACCGTCGACACGCAGGGGAGCCGTTCGTAGAGCCCGCGCAGGTACTTGCCTGCGACCTGTGGCGTCAAAAAGTGGACGACATCCACACGATTGGCAATATCCTCAGCCCCCGTTTGCAGTAACTCCTGGAACGTCTCGTCGGAACAGATCGTGCAATCCAGATCGGGATTGTACCGGGCAATGGCCCGCGCGATGACTGCCGTGACCCACAGGGGCGAATCCGGCACCAGCAGGACGTGCGTGCGCCGGCCATTGGTGATGCGATCGATCATCGTCCCGGTGAACGAGTATTGGAAACTCCGCAGTCGAAGCCGTTCTCAGGCCGCACACGGTGGAGCGCCGACCTGCAACAACTCAACGTGCCCGTCCTCCAGCAGCTTGATCCGCCGCTCGCGCTCCGCCAGACGCAGGTCGTGATCGACCATCGTCTGCACCAGTTGCGTGAAAGTGGTCGCGGGCCGCCACTGGAGCTGGGCCCGCGCTTTGGACGAATCGCCGCACAGGATGTCGACTTCGGACGGCCGGAAAAACCGTGGATCAATGTCGACGTAACTCTCCCAGTCCAGTCCCACCCGCGCAAACGCGGCTTCGATGAACTCCCGTACGGTATGCGTCTCACCGGTCGCAATCACGTAGTCGCCGGGCGCATCCTGCTGCAGCATCCGCCACATGGCATCGACAAAGTCTCCGGCAAATCCCCAATCGCGCTGCGCGTCGAGGTTCCCCAGCGAAAGCCGCTCCTGGAGTCCGCACTTGATCCGCGCGGCGGCCAGCGTGATCTTGCGTGTCACAAAGTTTTCACCGCGGAACGGCGATTCGTGGTTGAACAGAATGCCGTTGCAGGCGAACAG
>CAZWGW010000362.1:0-7144 GCA_964633565.1 uncultured Planctomycetaceae bacterium | reverse complement strand
AAAAAATTCGCTACGCTCAAATCTTGTACGCTTGCCCCATTTCCCGCAGAAAACCGCACGTCAACCGTTTCACAACCGTTCAGACGGAACACTTGCCCCTCATCCCTTGATCGACTCATCTCCTCATCACGCCAGCGAGTCACCCGCCCGCGCTCCCGTTCCCCTGCGCCCCCATTTCTCATCGCACCACCCCCCGCCGTTGCCGATTTCCCCACATTTCATCAGATTACAGTAACGAGGCACTCAGCCCCCGCCAGCGCGTCCCCCCATGGACCACAACGGCAAACTCTTCATCGAAACCGTCGGCTGCCAGATGAACGTGCTCGACAGCGAGCTCGTCGTGGCCGCCCTGCGCAAATCCGGCTACGAGCTGACCGGCGACCCGAAAGACGCGGACACCGTCCTGTTCAACACCTGCAGTGTCCGGGAACACGCCGAGCAGAAGATCTACAGCGCCGTCGGCCGCCTCAAGTACAGCAAGCGCCGGCGGCCGCGGCAGGTGATCGGCGTCATCGGCTGCATGGCCCAGAAGGACCAGGACCAGATCTTCCGCCGCGCCCCCCACGTCGACCTCGTCGTCGGGACCGGACAACTGGCCGAGATCCCCGCCCTCATCGACCAGGCGCGCGAAACCCGCGAGCGGCAACTGGCGGTGAGCCTCGGCCGCAGGGACGGCTCGCGCCACGAGGTGGCCGGCAGCTTCGAGAGCTACGACCCGCTCCGTGACCCCGAGATGCGCCCCAGCCCGTGGCAGGCCTATGTGCGGATCATGATCGGCTGCGACAAGTTTTGCACCTACTGCGTCGTCCCCATGACGCGCGGCCCCGAACAGAGCCGGCCGCCCGGCGACATCCTGCGCGAAGTGCAGGCCCTAGCCGATCAGGGCGTGAAAGAGGTCACGCTGCTGGGGCAGACGGTCAACAGCTACCACTACGACCAGGACGGCCGCCAACTTTGGCTGAGCGATCTGCTGGAGTTGATCCACGACACGCCGGGGCTCCTGCGGATCAAGTTCGTCACCAACTTCCCGAAGGACATGACCGACGGCCTGCTGCAGGCCGTCCGCGACCTGCCGAAGGTCGCGCACTACCTGCACGTGCCGCTGCAGGCCGGCTGCGACGACGTCTTGCGTCGGATGAAGCGCGGCTACACCGTGTCCGAGTACCGGGAGATGCACGGTCGCATTCGCGAGACGATCCCCGACTGTGCGGTGTCCAGCGATTTCATCGTCGGCTTCTGCGGCGAGACAGAGGAGTCGTTCCAGAAGAGCCTGGAGGCGGTGCGGGAGTTCCGGTTCAAGAACAGTTTCATCTTCAAGTACAGTCCGCGTCCGGGGACGAAGGCCCATGAGTTGTACGCAGACGATGTCCCGGAAGAGGTCAAACGCCGCCGCAACCACGAGTTGCTGGAGGCGCAGACCGGGATCAGCGCCGAAGACAACGCGGAGTTCATCGGCCGCACGGTGAACGTGCTGGTCGAAGGCCCCAGCAAGGCGGCGCTGAAGTCGGCCGAGCGGGCGGAGTTGCCCGGCTGGCATGGGGGCAGCGACGCCAATGGTGAGGGATCGGCGATCGTTTCGCTGGGTGTCCCCCAGCAGACATTGCCGGCCGATGAGGCACACTCGACCCTCGACTCTCGTCCCTCGACCCAGCTCGTCGGCCGCACGTCGTGCGACCGGATCGTCGTGTTCGAGGGGAACCCCCGGCTGGCGGGCTCACTCGCGCAAATCCGCGTGGCCGACTGCACGCCGACGACGCTCATTGGGTCGATAGTCACGCGGGAAGTGCAACACGGGTCCGGGGCGCTGTTGCCAATTCTCGTGTAGGCGCAGTTCCGGTGGATGCGGCAATTTCCGCGATGCGTGTGGCCTGGCAGGCTTCCGGGCTGTGCGATCGTGCTGATCCCGTAAACCGCGGGGAATCCGCGGACGTGCGCGAATCGCCCCGGTTGGCTGACGGAATTCCTCCGGTTTCCTGATTCCGGATGAGGGGTCTCTTTTGCACGTGACAACCGCCGGGCCCGACGTCACAATTGCGCGGGTTGATGGGACGCGAGTGGCGTCCAAGTTGTGGCGGGCTACGCGTCCGGCCGGGCCAGGCCGGCGTGACAACCAGAAGGAGAAGGAGCAGAGTTAAACCATATTCGTGGGTCCTGCGCGCATGACGCCGCTGAAAACTGGCGTACAACCTGGGTCCGGCGACGTGGCCATTCGCCGGAGCGAACCGCTCAACGGGGGGAGCCCTCCGGACGCAGCGGGTGTTGCGGTTATGGTGCCGGCCGGCCAGCCGGCCGCAACAGCGCCTCGTGGAATTGACGTCTACGGCGCTCTCGTCTGCGAACTGCGGGAGGCGATGCTGCACGACCCGCGACTGATTGCGGTCGTGGCGCTGAACGAACTTCCCTGGCTGCACCTGCTCGAGCACCCGCCGGTGTCGGCGACGTACACCGCCCCGTCTGAACTCCACGCGGCGCTGGTGCGATGCGGCACTGCGGCCGAAGCCGGGTGCCATCCGTTTGTGATTCTCGACGTGGTGCAGCTCCTGCGGTACCGCGACGTCGTGATTCGAGAACTCTCCCGGCTGGATCGTCGCGTCACGCTGGTTGCGGTGGACTACGCGTCGAATGTCGTCAACCCGCAGGGCTGGCCGCCGGCACTGCGCAGCAAGCTGAAGCTTCCGGGCGCCCGCAGTCACGTCGTCGACGGGCGAGCCGACGTGCAGAAACTGCTCCGTCAATGTCTCGAATCGCCACAACCGCGCCTGCTGTATTGCCCGCTGCGCGCCACGGCCTCTTCGGCCGCCGATGCCACCCGGATCGCGGCACGAAGGTCAGGTGCGTCGCACGAACAGGCCAACGGGGATGCATCGGGCGTACATGTGGCGCGGGCGGTATCGGCCGCGGCGCAGCGCGACCGCACTCTCTTCGTGCTGGCGACGAGCGATCGCCCGCACTGGCGGGAGTTGAACATGCAGGTTCCCGGGCAGTCGTTGCTCGTCACGGGCGATGAAACGCGCGAGGCGTTGGGCTGGGCGGCGGCATTGGCGGAACTGGACGGTCATCTGATCCTTGTGCTGCGCGACGTCGATCTGGAGGCCCACGCGGCGCTGCTCCGCGATCGCGTGCTGGCGCCGTTCCACGCCATCACGGTCGTCATTGAAGCCGCGGCGGCCGGCGTGGCGGGCGCCGAGCAGGAATCCGCCCGGCTCGTCCCGGACCCCGGCCGGCGAACGACGCTCGACGGAACGACCGGTTTTTCCCGATTGCTCGACCGGTTCCTGGGTACGCGGGCGCCCACGGTGATCGTCGTACCACCGGGACTCCACTGGATGGACCCCCCGGCCGCGGCTCCCGGCGGGGACGAGTCCAACGGGGCGCGCCGGGGCCGGAAGGCCGTCGGAGGCCGACGGGACGGCGCGTCGTCCGGCTCTGCGGGTTGTGCGGGTTCGGCTGCGGCGGCCAGTGAGGATGTCCGGCAAATCCAGCAGCATCGATTCACGCCAGCCACTCAGGGATGGATCGATGCCTACCGTCGTGTCGGCCACCGTGACCTATACTTGTGGCGCTGGACGGCGCATGCGGTGGACCTGATCACGTTGTCGTGCGTCGATCCGGCGTGGCGCGCGCACGTTGGGGAGACGAAATTCCTGACGGCGATGTTCAACGTGCTGCTGGACGACGTGGCGGACCGTGATCGGCAGCCGCAGGTTGTGCTGGAGTTGTTGAAACGGACGCGAGACGGACAAAGGCCCGGCGACGGTGGGCCGGACCAGTCATCGGCGACCGGACTCGCGTGTCAGATCTGGGACGAGTTATGGCGCCGCGCCCGCGCGTGTCCGCGGGCGGCGGAATTCACCGAGCTGCTGCAATACGACCTGCGTCAACTGTGCAACACGATTGAGTATTCCCTGCTGATTCATCAGAACCGCGCGCTCATCAATCCGGTTGAGCATGACCTGTATTCGTCGCATGGCATGACCGTCGCCTGTGCTTCCACACTCGACCTGATGTGCAGCCCCGCGTTCCGCGTCGAGGAGCTGGGGCTGTTGCGCGAAGCGGTATGGCACGGCGGATGCATGGCCCGGATCGGCAATCTGGTGACCACGTGGGAGCGCGAAATCGCCGATAATGACTTTTCCAGCGGAGTCTTTGCACTGGCGGTCGGCCGTGGCTGGCTCTCGCCCGCCGACCTCGCGGCCGATCAACGTGCCCGGATCGAGCAGGCCATCCGCGGCCACGACCTGGAACGGGAATTCACACAGCGCTGGACGGCGCATCGCGCCTGTCTGTCGCGACTGCAGGGGCGGATCGGGTCCGTCAACGTGCCGGCGTATCTTCAGGGGCTCGAGCGGCTGTTCCACAGCGAACTGGCCAGTCGCGGGCGTAAATAGTCGGGCGGCCTGATGATCGAGTGGCTCTACAACCGGTTCCGAACGCGATACATCGTCGTGATGATGCTGATCACGCGACTGATCGGTTCGATCGGCGGCGCGCTGGTCATCTACTATGTGCTCCTGACCACGCGCATGAGCGACGAAATGCGCGCGCACTTTGTGGGCGCGGCGATGTTCCTGGTGCCGTTTGCGGTCCTCGCCACGGTGCCCCTGGCGTTATGGAACACGCGATCGCTGCGGCGCGTGTTGAGCCAGTTAAGCCGGAACGCGCCCGTCGCCCCTGAGGATGGACGGCGCTCAGCGGACGTGGCGGTGCGTTTCCCGCGGCGCCTGAATTCGGGCGAAGCCGTGCTCGTGCCGCTGTGCGCCGTCGTGCCGATGTGCATCTATCTCGCGCTCGGCTTCCAGCCGGGTTACCTGATTCATGTGCAGATCATCATCGCGAGCGGCCTGGCCATCGCCAGCGTGCTGCTGGTGACGTTTTTCGCGAGCGAACGCTGGATGCGCGTGGTCGTACAGGACCTGCTGCACCGCGGCATCGACATCGACTTCGAATCACTGCCCCAGGGGCGGCTGCGGATGCGGATGGTCGTGTGTTTCGGGCTGATCAGCCTGATTTCAACGGTCATGATCGGCGCCCTGGCGCATCAGCGGGCGCAGGACCTGATCACGTCGACCGGCCGGCACCAGGAAGCGGTCGACAATCTGCGGGTGCACACGGTGCTGATCACGGTCATCTCGCTGATCATCGGGATTGTGTATTCGCGAATGCTGGCAAACTCCGTCGCGTCGCGCGCCAACCATCTGGTGCGCGTCATGCGTCGCGTTCAGGCCGGCGACTTCTCACACCGCATGCAGCCGACCGGCACCGATGAGATTGACGCCCTGGCGCGGCAGTTCAACGCGATGGTCGAGGAACTCGACCAGAAGGACCGCACGGTGCGGGACCTGAATGCGACCCTGGAACGCAAGGTCCGCGTCCGCACGCGGGAACTGGCCCGGAGCAAGCGGAACCTGCAGCAGTCGCTGGAGAAACTGCGCGAGAGCGACCGGCACAAGACGGAGTTCTTCTCGAACATCAGCCACGAGCTGCGGACGCCGCTGATGATGATTCTCTCACCCCTCGAGCAGATCGCGCGGCGCGAGTCCCGGGAATGCTCAGAGCAGACGCGCTCCCTCCTGGGAGTGGCTTCCGTGAACGCACACCGCCTGCTCAAGCTCATCAATCAACTCCTCGATTTCGCCAAACTGGAGGCCGGCCACGCGCGGCTGCGCCCCGAGCCCGTCGCGCTCAATGAGTTCATCGAACGACTGGCGGCGTCGGCGCGGCCGCTGGCGGAACAGCGCGGCCTGCGGCTCGCACTCGATCTCCACCCGGCGGTCGGGGTGATTACGGCAGACGAGGAGAAACTGGACACGATCGTTACCAACCTGGTTTCCAACGCGATCAAGTTCACGCCGGGCGGCGGCACCGTGACGGTCAGGACCGCTCCCATCGCGGGCGACCTCTCGGTGTTCGACGATCCTCACGTGCTGATCGAAGTCGAAGACACCGGCATCGGGATCGACGAGCAGGACTTCGTGCGGCTGTTCCGCCGGTTTTTCCAGATTGACGGGTCCACCTCGCGCGAATTCGCGGGGACCGGCCTGGGACTGGCACTCGTCAAGGAGCTGGTGGAATTGCACGAAGGGCGCGTGGACGTGGCCAGCGAACCAGGGCGCGGCAGCCGCTTCTCCGTAACGCTGCCGTCGCGATGCGCCCAGGCGGGAGGAACGGCGGCGGGCGATCAGCCGTCGACGGTACTGCGGGCCGACCGCTTTGCCGACCTGCTGCGCTGCGAGGCCCATGAACAGGAATCGAGCGTCCCGGGCGAAGCCGGTCCCCCGGGAGCCGCGACCATCCTCGTCGTGGATGACACACCCGAGGTCCGGCGCATGGTCGGCCAGATCCTTGCCGAGCAATATCACGTCTCCTACGCCGTCGACGGCGAGAGCGGCTGGAACGCCGTTGTGTCTGAGCGGCCCGACCTGATCATCTCGGACGTGATGATGCCGCGTGTCGACGGGTACGAATTCTGCCGGCGCGTCAAACAGCATCCCGAGACCGCGGCCATTCCGTTCGTGCTGCTCACCGCCCAGACCCAGTTGACGCTCAAGATCGAGGGGCTCAACGTCGGCGCCGACGACTACCTGGTGAAGCCGTTCAACTCGGAAGAACTGCTGGCCCGTGTGCGGTCGCTGCTGCGGCTGCGCGAGATGCACTGCGACATTTCGGAAAAGAATCAACGACTGGAGCTGACGCTGGCCGAGCTGCAGCGGACGCAGGATCAACTCATTCAGGCGGAGAAGATGAGTTCGCTGGGGCAGCTCGTGGCGGGCCTGGCACACGAGATCAACAACTCGATCAATGCCGTGTACAACGGGATTCCGACGATCATCGAGCGCACGGAGCGGCTGCAACGGCTGGTCGACGCGGCACTGCAGCCGCAGGACCCCGATGGCAGCGCCGTGCGCCGCGACGTCGGCACTGCGTTCGCGCGGATCCGGAAACTGGCGTCGGTCGTGGAGGAGGGGGCCAACCGCACGGCGCGGATCATCGGCGACATGCGGAAATTCTCGCATCCGGGCGTGGCCACGGTGGAGCGGTTTGACCTGAATGCGGCGCTCGACGTCTGCGTCAATCTGCTGGACAAGCAGTTCCGGGAACAGGTCCAGATCCATCGTGATTATGGAACGACCGGAGAGATCTGCGG
>CAZWGW010000361.1:6382-7147 GCA_964633565.1 uncultured Planctomycetaceae bacterium | reverse complement strand
TGGGCTTGCCGGTGAACAGGCATTTCCCCGTCTCGTCGTCGCCCTCGACCGGAATACACCGCACCGTGACCTTGAGCTGCTTCAAGTCCTCGTCGATGGCCGGGTCGTCCGCAAAGTGGCACCAGGCGAAGCCGCCGTGGATCTCCGGTTCGTCTTCGTTCTGCGGCGTGAAGTACGCCCGGAACTCGTCGCGGTTATCGATCCGCCGCGTATGCTCATCGCGGTACCGGCGGGCGCGGTCGAACAGGTTCTGCTGCATCGCCGCCAGTGTGTCGCCGATCGTGGCAATGAATTCCGCCCGGTCGCGCGGACCGCTTTCACCCGCGTCGCGCCGGCCGACAAACACGCCGTTCTTCGCGACGTCCTTTGGACCGATCTCCAGCCGCAACGGGACGCCCCGCTTGACGTGGTACCACTTCTTTTCGCCGCCGCGCAGGTCACGGTCGTCGATGGAGACTCGCACCGGCGCGCCATCGTACTGTTGTGCAGCCAACTCCTGCCGCACCGCGTCGCAGTACGCGAGCACTGTCGCTTTCTCGGCGTCGTTACGGTAGATCGGCAGGATCACGACGTGCTTCGGCGCGAGGCGCGGCGGCAGCACCAGGCCGTCGTCGTCGCTGTGCGTCATGATCAGGCCGCCGATGAGCCGCGTGGAGACCCCCCACGACGTCGTCCAGGCGAAGCACTCCTGTTCGTTCCTGTCCTGGAACTTGATCCCCTGGGCGCGGGAGAAGTTCTGACCGAGGAAGTGCGACGTCCCCGCCT
>CAZWGW010000361.1:0-6372 GCA_964633565.1 uncultured Planctomycetaceae bacterium | reverse complement strand
TGCATCATGGCTTCGATCGAAAACGTCGACACGGCTCCGGGGAAGCGTTCGCCGGCCGTCTTCTCCCCTTTGATGACGGGCATCGCCATGTACCGCTCGGCGAAGTCGGCGTAGAGATTGAGGATCATCCGCGTTTCATCCCACGCTTCCGCCTCGGTCGCGTGGGCGGTGTGCCCCTCCTGCCACAGGAACTCCGTCGTCCGCAGGAACAGCCTTGTCCGCAATTCCCAGCGCACGACGTTGGCCCACTGGTTGATCTTGATCGGCAGGTCCCGCCACGACTGCACCCAGCGCGCGTAAGTCGCCCCGATGATCGTCTCACTCGTCGGCCGGACGACGAGCGGCTCCTCCAGCGGTCCGACCGGCACCAGCCCTCCTTCCGGCCCGCGTTCCAGCCGGTGGTGCGTGACGACGGCGCACTCCTTGGCGAACCCCTCGACGTGCTCGGCTTCCTTCTCCAGGAAGCTCTTCGGGATGAACAGCGGAAAGTAGGCGTTCTCGTGGCCGGTCTCCTTGAACATCCGGTCGAGCACGGCCTGGATATTCTCCCACAGGGCGTAACCCCAGGGTTTGATCACCATGCAGCCCCGGACGTCCGAGTTCTCCGCCAGGTCGGCCGCCTTGACGACCTGCTGGTACCATTCCGCATAGTCCTCCTGCCGGGTGGGGGTGATCGCCGTTCGGGGCTTGTCAGCCATGTTGTTCTTGTGTGGATCTGTGGTTTGGTCGCTGGTCGTTTGGTGGATTGGCACAAGACCTTGATGACGGATCACCAAACGGCCACCACCACACGACTGCCATCACTTCAACGGTCCACAGCTTAATGGCTGGCCCCGATGGCTGGAAAGCCGCACGACGACGTTACAATTGCGACCGTCTGCCGCCAGGGTCCATAATGGCGGCCGCATGCGAAATCCGGTCGCCGCTGACGCGGATTTCAATGCAGCAGGAGCGTCCTCTGTGGACCTCGTCACTGAACTTGAACGACTGGCGGCACTGCACGCGACCGGCGCGCTGAGCGACCCGGAATTCCATGCTGCCAAAGCCCGACTTCTGGGAGAAACTGCACACAATGCTGTCGAGGCTGGCGTGGATTTGTCGCCTCGATTGCCAACTGCGGCAGCCGCCGAACTTCCGGTGATCTCGCAAGAGCCACGAGACTTGCCTGCGGCATCTTTGCCGGCCGTCCACCGCCCCCTTCGCGGTCGTTTTCAATCGCTGCGCGACTGGTATCGCGCAAGGACTCGCGCAGGTCAGTGGTTTCTGGGTGGCCTGAGCGCCACGCTCCTCGGCTTCTTCACGGCCGTTATCCACCCTGTATTCGCGGCGATCTACTTTGCGGGCCTCGTCGGTGCGTTCTGTTCAGGACTGGTCTGGCTGGTTTCGCGCACGAGTCCCCGCTGGAAGCTTGTGCTCCTGGGATTTGTCGGCCTTGTTGTGGGAATCCCGGTCGGCTTCGGTGCGGTGTTCTTCGTCATGAGTGGATCGCATGCCCACGGAGAGATGGCGGGCGTAGCGGCCATCGGCGGGGGTCTCTTCGCGGGAGCGCCCATCGGTGGAATTCTGGGCTGCGCCGGCGGCGTGTGGTGGGGGCGGCGACTCGCACGACGCTCGCAGCAATCGGCGGATGAGCCGCACTTCAGCAATTTCGGTGGGGTGTCGCAGCGTTGAAAATGAGTGTTTCCGATGTACGGTTTCTCATGTCAACTGCGTGCGCCGATAATACTCCGCCGTCGCCGCCAGGCCCGTTTGCAGAGCGACCCGCGGTTCCCAGGCCAGCAGTTGGCGGGCTTTGGAGATATCCGGGCAGCGGCGTCTGGGGTCGTCCTGTGGAAGGGGCCGATAGTCGATCGTCGACTTCGAGCCGGTGACGGAAATCACCGCTTCCGCCAGTTCCCGCATGGTGTTTTCCACGGGATTGCCGAGGTTGACGGGACCAGTCTCGTCGCCCTGGTCCATCATCCGGATCAGCCCCTCGATCAGATCGTCGACGTAACAGAACGACCGCGTCTGTGAGCCGTCGCCGTAGATCGTGAGCGGCTCGCCGCGCAGCGCCTGCATCAGGAAATTGGAGACGACCCGGCCGTCGCCGGGGTCCATCCGTGGCCCGTACGTGTTGAAGATGCGGACGATGCGGACCTCCACACCGTGGGCGTGGTGGTAATTCATACAGAGCGACTCGGCGACGCGCTTACCTTCGTCGTAACAACTCCGCGGGCCGAGTGGATTCACATGACCCCAGTAGTCCTCGCGCTGCGGGTGGACCTCCGGGTCGCCGTACACTTCGGAGGTCGACGTGTGCAGGAGCCGCGCCCGGCAGCGCTTGGACAGGCCCAGCATGTTGACCATGCCGACGGTGGAGGTCTTGATCGTCTTGATCGGATTGAACTGGTACGCGACAGGGGATGCGGGGCAGGCCAGATTGAAGATCCGGTCGCATTCCAGATAGAGCGGGTGCACGATGTCGTGCCGGATCAACTCGAACCGCGGGCTACCGAAGAAGTGGGCGATGTTGGCCTTGCGGCCGGAGAAGAAGTTGTCGACGCAGAGCACGTCGTCGCCGCGCGCAAGGAGCCGCTCACAGAGATGACTGCCGAGGAACCCGGCGCCGCCGGTGACTGCGATGGTGGCCATGGTCGGTAAGGAACGATTGCAGATTGCGAAATGCAAATTGCAGATTTGCATTTCCGCTTCGCGATTACGATTCACCCCGTGCGGCAAACCACTCCACCGTCTCCCGCAGCCCCGCTTCCAGCCCCACAGTCGGCCTCCAGCCCAGTTCGCGGTTTGCCTTTGCGGCTGACACCAGACTTGAGCGGAGGTCGCCGGCCCGGGGCGGCCCATGCTGCGGCTCAGGCACAACAAGCGCCGATCCGCGCGCTGCGAGCGCCGCCTGGCAGGCGCTCCGCAGACGAGCGGCCAGCACGTTGACGTCCGTCGGGACCGCCGTGCCGACGTTATATGCGTTGAATTTTCCCGGCAACTCTGCTCTGAACGCCGCCGCATTCGCCCTGGCGACATCGGGACCGTAGACGTAATCGCGGATGTACTTCCCGTCGCCGTTGACCGTCGTCGTTTCGCCCGCCAGCATCCGGCGGCAGAAGATCGCGACAACGCCCGCCTCGCCGTGCGGGTTCTGCCGCGGGCCGTAGACGTTGGCATAGCGGAGCGCGACCGTCGTCATCCCGTGTTCGCGGGCGAAGAACTGCAGATACCGCTCTCCGACCCACTTGCTGATGCCGTACGGCGAGATCGGATCGGCCGGGTGGTCTTCGCCCGCCGGCTCCGTGACGTCGCCATACAACACCCCGCCGGACGAGGCGAACACAAACCGCTCCACGCCGCACCGATGCGCCTCGCTGAGGACGTTCAGAAGTCCCATCACGTTGACCTGCGCATCATACTGCGGCTCGCGGACGGAGCGGCTGACCGACATCTGCGCCGCCTGGTGGCTGACCCACTGCGGCCGGAACTCGTCGAACACCCGTGCCACGGCATCGTGGTCGCGCACGTCGACCTCGTACAAAGTCGCGTCGCGCGGCAGATTGGCCCGATCGCCGGTCGAAAGATTGTCGACCGCCGCACACTCATGGCCGGATCGCTGCAGTTCGTCGACGACATGGCTGCCGATGAATCCGGCGCCGCCGGTGACAAGGACACGCATCAGTTGGCTCCATTCTGCGAACAGACAAACAGTGGCCCGGACGGTCGCACCGTCCGGGTCACTGAATCGTAGGGAAGCGGTGTCACGCCGGGCAACTTAGGCGCGGTCGTGCTAGAATTCCGGGCGATCGGGAAGGCGGACTCCACGACTGGAAGCGAGTGGCCGCCGCCGGATCGCGACGCGTCGTCGGAGCATACCCATCAGGAGACAGCACGATGCTGCGCTGTGAGCACTGCGATCATTTCAACCTGATCGATGCGAAGAATTGCGAACGTTGCGGCGCTCCGCTGGGAGAGGCTGTATCGGAAGAATCGTCGCCGGCACTGAGCGCGTCCGGCGCGTCGGGACTGGAAGCGCAGGTGCTGGAAATCGCGCGGACTCAGGGCAAGATCCAGGCCATCAAGCATTACCGGGAAGCGACCGGCGCGGGGCTGAAGGAGGCCAAGGATGTCGTCGAGGCCATGATCCTGCGGCACGGCCTGCAGATTGCGAAATCGGGCTGTGCATCCTCCGTGCTGTTGCTGGCGGCGGCCGGCGCGGCACTCTGGCAGGTGTTGCGACAACTCGCGTAAGGGGGACCGGCGAGCGGCGGGCGTCAGCCCGCTAATTGGACTCTCAATGTGACGTGCGCTGGCAACCAGCGTCCAAGTTGCGCACAATCGACGTTGCAGGTCCAATCAGCCAACCGCCACGGGGGGGAGACGACGCATGTCCGCCGAAACACGCAGCAATGAGGGGGCGTTCCGAACATCGGCCGACCGCGTCCGCCAGGAATTCGAACGCTGGCTTGAAGCGGCATGGAACCAGGGGGAACGGGCCATTGACGCGATCGGCCTGCGGCCCGGCCGGCCCGCGGTCGACGTGATCGAGCGGCCGGACTCCGTGCTGGTGATGATCGACGTTCCCGGCCTCGGGCCGGATCAACTCGACGTGTCCCTCGCCGGCAACATGCTGACCGTGCAGGGTGCGTTTCCCGCAGCCGCGGCCGCCGATGCAGACCACGTCCATCTCCGGGAACGACCGACGGGGTCGTTCAAGCGCTGTGTGCCGCTGCCGGCCTCCGTCGAGCCGGAGTCGATCTCCGCCGAATGCCGGCTCGGCGTGCTGCAGGTCACGATCGCCAGGAGCGAACGCGACAAGGCGCGGCGTATTCCCGTCCGCTGTGCCGCGCCGACGTAAGCCGGTTTTTGAGCCAGCCCGCGCTCACTTTCGTGACCGGTGGACGCCGTTCAGAACATCTGCGTCCGCTTGAAGAAATAGTCTCTGAGGGCGACTTCCAGCGGCTGGTCGGTGACGAGCGGCACGTGCTCGATGTCGCGGGCCATGCAGGCGAGGTGCAGTTCTTCGAGCCATCCGCCCACCGCCTTCTGGAAGCTCTCCCGGATTTCGTGCGCCATCGTCTCGAGGGCATCGCCCGTTTCGATATCGACCAGCTTGACCGAGCCGTCGATCGGCATGTGCCGCTCCAGCGGCGCGAGTACGTGGAACGCCAGCACGTCGTGGCCGAAATGGCGAAAGTGGTCGAGCGACGTCATCAATTCGGGCACGTCGTAGAAGAAGTCGCTGATCACGACGACCAGCCCGCGCCGCGGCATGAGTTCGGCCACTTCGTGCAGCGCGCGCGACGTGACGGCCTTCGGGTGCGGGCGCTTCTTCGCCAGCGCGGCCAGGATCGCCAGAATATGGTCCATGCTGCCGCGCGGATTGAAGTGCTCGACCACTCGATCGGTGAACAGCGTGAGTCCCACCGCGTCCCGCTGCTGCGAGGCGAGGTACGCCAGGCTGGCGCAAAGCATCACCGCGTAACGCAGTTTGGAGACCTCCGCTTCGCCGATCGTCATCGAGCCGCTGACGTCGAGCACGAGGTGCAGGTCCACGTTGGTCTCGGCGTCGTACTGTTTGATGCACAGCCGGTCGCTGCGGCCGAACACTTTCCAGTTGAGGTGCCGCAGGTCGTCCCCCGGCATGTATTCCCGGTGGGAGGCGAAGTCGACGGAGAACCCGACGTACGGGCTGCGGTGCAGGCCGTGCAGGAAACCCTCCACGACCCACCGCGCCACGAGATTGAGGTCCTCAACCGATGCGGGGAGCTTCGGATCGAGCAGGTCCCGCATGCGGATCGTCGCGGGAGCGTTCATTTCGGGCGGACCTGGTTCAGCAGCCGGCGGACGATCTCATCGACGTCGATCCCCTCCGCCCGGGCATGGAAGTTGAGCACAATCCGGTGCCGCAGGACGGAGATCGCGACGGCGCGGACGTCCTCAAAGTCGACGTGGAACCTTCCCAGCAGCAGCGCCCGGGCCTTGGCGCCGAGGATCAGGTACTGCGACGCGCGGGGGCTGGCGCCGTATTTGATGAACTTATGCAGATCTTCCTGCTTCTTCGCCGCCATCTCGGGACGCGAATGGCCGGTCAGCGCGACCGCGTAGTTGACGACGTCGTTGGCGACCGGAACGCCACGCACGACCGCCTGAAGCCGCAGCACCTCTTCGTCCGTCAGCACCGGTTCGTGCGTGACGACGGCATTGGTCGTCGTCGCCTTGACGATTTCCGCTTCCTCCTGCGGCGAGGGATAGACGACGGGGATATTGAACATGAACCGGTCGAGCTGCGCTTCGGGGAGCGGGTACGTTCCCTCCTGCTCGATCGGGTTCTGCGTGGCGACGACGAAGAACGGCAGCGCGAGCACGTATGTCTGCCGGCCGACG
>CAZWGW010000360.1:4431-7152 GCA_964633565.1 uncultured Planctomycetaceae bacterium | reverse complement strand
ATGTCAGTCTGGAGGATGGTCCATTAGGCGCTGGCGGACATTTGGAGGCGTACAGGAAGGGTTATCCAACATGGCGCAGAAAGCTGACTCGCCCGACCGCGACCCATTCCGCAACGTAGATGTTGCCGTCGTGATCGAAACAGGCGTCATGCGGGTGGACGAAGCGGCCGTTTTCCCACCGCTGGGGCTGTGATCGCATGCGGAAGTTGTCAGCCAGCACTTGTGCCCGCCACCCGGGGTCGTCGCCCAGTTGCGTAATGACGCGGTTGTCCCGATCGAGCAGCGTGATGCGGGCGTGCAGATCGGGGACCAGCATCACGTCCCCGCGCAGGTCGATTGCAGCCGGAAACAGGAAGTCGTTGACGAAGCCGACATGCCGGCCCTCGGCGGTGACGTATTGCAGCCGCGCATTGGCGCGATCAGCGACGACGAGCGCCGGTTCACGGCCGGGCCGATCGTCCCACCAGAGGCCATGCGGCGTGTTGAACTTCCCGGCTTCCGTGCCCAGGCCCCCGAAATAACCGACGACCTTTGCTTCGCGGTCGTACCGGATCACGTAGTGCGAGCCGTAACCGTCGCCAACGTAGAACCCGCCGTCGGGAGCGAAGGCCATATTGGTCGGGCTGAAGAGTCTCCCCTTGTCATACTGGCCAGGAGTTGTGGCGACGAACGGCTGCGCTCCGTGGTACGGTTCGATCGACGGAGCGGTCTGCTTCCACAGGATTTCGCCCCGCAGGGTGCTCCTGGCGATGTAACCCTTGTTGTCGCAGAGGTACAGATACTCCTCGCCCGCTTCTGTTCGGATGTCGATCCCGTGGCCTCCGCCATGGAATTCCTGGCCGAATGAGCGGACATATCTGCCGTCCGCATCGAACACGACGACGGCGTCCATAACGTCGGCCGTCTTCGTGCGGTGTTTGACGTAGATCAGCCCCTCCCGGTCGATCGTGACGCCGTGCGTGTCCTGCCAGCGGATGTGCGGCGGCAACTGCATGCAGTTGTGATGGACTTCATAGCGGAAGCCGTCGACGCCGATCACCGGAGGCCGGGTCCCGGCCTTGTCTGTGGCGCCGAGGATGGCCGGGGCACTGGAGCCGGTCAGGAGTAACGCGCTGCCGGCCTGCAGGAAACGGCGGCGAGTCGTCGAAGCGGGCCGCATGGGGTTCTCCTGTGTGGAAGTACAGATTTCAGGCCGCGCATGCGCATGATCCTCCAATTGCCGTCCCGTCGCAATGACGTTGCCGGTCGCGCAACACCTGCCGGACCAGCGTAAAAACTGGTCTCCCCCCGCAGCGGATCCTCTGGTAGCATCCCGAGCGGATTTGGACCGTTCCCCCTCCAAGGATGGAGCATTGCGCCCATGCGCACGAACCTCGCCCGGCTGTCCGCTCTTGCCGCCACAGTTGCCGTCACTGTGGTAACGCTTTGCGCCGACGAGACCCCCGCGCCGGCCGACGCCGCCACGGCGCAGCGATTCACGCTGCGCTATCAGTTTGCCGCCGACCAGGTGCTGCATTACGAGGTGCAGAACACGTCCATCTACGACGTCCAGGTGGGAGGTGTTGCGGATTCGGTCGATCATCAAACCACATCGACGAAGCGCTATCGCGTCGCATCGACGGACCCTGCGGGAGCTGCCGATCTCGAAGTGACGATCGAGCGCGTGCACCTGGTCGCCAATAACCAGGGCGAGAAGATTGAATGGACGAGCGACAGTCCGGACCCGGCCCCGGCGGCGTTCCGGGGCATGCGGGAAACGATCGGCAAACCACTGGGTACGGTACGGCTGTCGCCACAGGGCAAGGTTGTCGACGTGGAACTGGCCGGGGCCGGAGCGAACGCCGCGCAGACCCGGGAAGCCCACCTCGACGTTCTGCCCCTGCTGCCGGAGCAGCCGGTCGCCGTCGGCGAGACCTGGAAGGAGGACTTCTCGATTGACGTGATCATCGAAGGGCCGCCGTTCAAAAGGCCGATCCAGATGCAGCGGCTCTACACGCTGCGGTCCGTGGAGAACGGCATCGCGACCATTGACGAACAGACCGTTGTGATGACGCCGATCCTCGACCCCGAACTGGAGGGGCAGTTGATTCAGCGCACCCCGGCCGGCACCTGCACGATCGACCTGGAGCGCGGGTACCTCGTGAAGCGCGAACTCAAGATCGACAAGCACGTCGTCGGCTTCCGGGGGCCAAACACGTCGTTGCATGTCCGCGGAACGCGCGCGGACCGCTTCATTCCGGACGAGCAGCTTGCCCGCCGGGCCGAGGGTGGCGCGGCCGCGAACTGAGCCGCACGGGCTTTGTTGACGGACCGGCGTTTTCGTCTAAACTGCGCGGACTTTTGACGCTCTCTGGTGTTGGACCCGCGCACGGAATGCGCAGCGGCCGCAATCTCTGTGAGTGACCGGTCCCCCCTCCCCGGGCCGACCGACTCGCGCGTTTGTGTCAGCACCCCCTGCACGGACGCTTCCCCTGTGAGATGTTTCCGGCGTGGTTCCTGAATGCGGCGTAACGACATTCCCCCCACATTGACGCGGCTGCTGCAGTCCGCCAGGCAGATCGTCCAGGACCTGGAACTGCAGGCGACGCTGCTCCTGTCGGATCTGCCGTACGACTTCAAGGCGATTGCGATCAGCCTGCAACCGCAGCGCCTGGTCGTGGCGTCACATCTGCCGGACGTCCAGCAGGCCGCGCTGGAGGACGATGTCCCGCTCGTGCCGCT
>CAZWGW010000360.1:0-4421 GCA_964633565.1 uncultured Planctomycetaceae bacterium | reverse complement strand
ACGGCCAATCGCACCAACGACGTGATGAAAGTGCTCACCGTGTTTGCCACGCTGGCCACGCCGATGCTGCTGGTTACCAGCTTCTATGGGATGAACTTCGAGTACCTGCCGCTGCTGCACGAGCCGCAGACCCGGCAGGTGCAGGTCAGCCAGGCGTTGCTCGAAGCGATTGCCGACGATCTGCTGCAGACTGGCGCCCGCATTGTTGCGCTGTATGCCGGCTTTGAGCGCGAGAACATCGACACGCTGAGCATCATCAATCTCTCCGAACACCTGACCAAGCTCACCAGCCGGGACCTGCAGCGGCTGGAGACGCAGGTGCCGCTCCCCACGCTCCGCCGCGTCGTGGACCTGGCGGTCGAAATCGGGCGCGAAGGGCGCGAGGGGAAATCGGTCGGCACCCTGTTCGTCGTCGGCAATCACCGCAAGGTGATGGAGATGTCGCACGAGCACATTCACGACCCGTTCAAGGGTTATCAGAAGAAAGACCGGATGATCTCGAATCCCAAGGTGCGGGAGAGCATCAAGGAACTCGCACAGATCGACGGGGCGTTTGTCGTGTCGTCGGACGGATACGTGATTGCCGCCGGGCGGATCCTGGACGCCCCCGCCACCGAACTCACCTTGTCGAAGGGTCTGGGCGCGCGGCATTGGGCGGCGGCGGCCATTTCGCGAGCCACCAACGCCGTCGCCATCGCCGTTTCCGAGTCGACCGGCACGGTGCGGCTGTTCCAGAACGGCGTCGTTGTGCTCCGGATCGAGCCGATGGACCAGGCGATGAAATGGCTCGACGTCGACACCGAACCTCCGCCGACTTCCGAGTGACCGACGCCGACGGTTCGTCTTGACGCAACCTGCGTTCCGCCTTACGTTTCCCGCACCATCGAGGCGTCAGAGGGAGCCGGCAAGGATGCGTATTTTCTTCTCCGTCGGTGAACCGAGCGGCGACCAGCATGGCGCGCACCTGATTCAGGAAGTGCGCCGCCGCTGCCCGACTGTGGAGTTCATCGGTTACGGCGGGCCAATGATGGAGCAGGCCGGTCTGCGCAAGCAATTTCAGCTTACGGACCTCGCCGTGATGGGGATCTGGAGCGTGCTGCCGCTGCTGTGGACGTTTTACAAGCTCGTCCGCGATGCGGGACGCTACTTTGCCACACACAAGCCCGACGCAGTCGTGCTGATCGACTTTCCCGGCTTCAACTGGTGGATCGCGCGCAAGGCGAAGCGGGCTGGCATCAAGGTCTTCTATTATATGCCGCCGCAGCTCTGGGCGTGGGCCCCGTGGCGGATCAGAAAAGTCCGCAAGTTCGTGGACCACGTGCTCGCGGCGCTGCCGTTTGAAGCCGAGTGGTACGCGCAGCGCGGTGTCGACGTCGAATACGTCGGGCATCCCTTTTTCGACGAAGTCGCCGAACACGTGCTCGATCACGAATTCTGCATCCAACTCCGCTCGGACCCTTCGCAGTTGCAACCCGCTTCGCCGTCGACCGCGTCCGGCGCTCGCTTGGGGCTTGGCCGAGCGTCAATCTCGACTCCGCCCGATGAATCATGTCGTCGCCCCCTCGTCGCCCTCCTCCCCGGTTCGCGCAACATGGAAGTCCGCCGCAACTTCCCGGTGATGTTGCGCGTCGCGCAGATCCTCCACGATCGACACCCGGACGTGCACATCCCCGTCGCGTGCTACAAGGAATCGCAGCGAGACTACTGCCGCTCACTGCTTACCGGCGAATACGCCAAAGTGCCGATCGACTTCCACGTCGGCCGCACGCCTGAAATCATCGCCTCAGCGGAGTGCTGCCTGATGGTCTCCGGGTCGGTGAGCCTGGAACTCCTGGCCCGCGGCACCCCGGCGGTCGTGCTCTATCGCGGCAGTTGGGTGATGTATGTCCTGGTCAAGCTGCTGGTGACGTGCAAGTACATGTCGCTGCCGAACCTGATCGCCGGGCGCGAACTGATGCCGGAGTTTCCGTTCGTCGGGCGCGTCGACCGGCATGCGCAAGAGATGGCTGCGATCCTCGATCGGTGGCTGGCGGACGACCGGGCGCTGGCGTCGGTCCGGCAGGAGATGATGCGACTGCGAGAGCAGGTCGTACAGACAGGGGGAGTCGGACGCGCGGCGGATGCTGTCGTTACGCGTTTGACGGAACTGCAGATTGCGCGTTCCGCGGCGTAACGATCAGTAGTACACCGGCGAGTGGATTTCAACCTGACACGACGGCAATGCCGCTCGAAGTCGTTCGATTGTCGTCTCATCGGCTTCGCTCAGCGCCACCCGTTTCAGTTTCGGCAATACTGCCAGACGCTTGAGTCCTTCGTCCGACAGGCTCGCCCCCTTTGCATGCAGCAACTCCAGGTCAACAAGTGACGACAGTACGTCGGCCGTCTCGTCCGTGATGACGGGCGCTCGAATCAATTGCTTCATCCCGGGGAACGCCGCCACAGCCCGCCTCAAGTCATCCGTTGTCGCGTCCGGCCAGAGTTCCGGGCTTTTGTCGTACCCGACTATCGTCACCTTGATCGGAACGTCATTGCGATCAACGAGTGCGAGCGCCCACGGTTCCGAATCAGGTCCGTCGCGAAGGTCGGCCGTCACCTCGTGTCGCCCCGAATACCGGTAGACAGCAGGCTGGGTCGGCACGGCAACGTCTTCCGCAGCGGGAACTGGTGGAGCGGCAGCCAACCGGCTCAGCACGTCCCCCGACGTTTCGGCGGAGAGAGAGCGCACAGTGGCGTCGGCAAACATCAGGTTGCAGCCCGCCTTTCCGGGCAAGCCATAGCCCGTCGCATCGGCATTCAGACGGCTTCCCAGCGACCGCCAGTTGAAGGGGTACGCGTAGGGCGTGAAATTGCCTGCCGCTTCCCCAAGCATCCAGGTTTCGGTCGTGCCAGCCTTAAGATCGGCGAGCGACACCGAACTGTTGCGGTGCAGGAGGTGCGGGTTCGCCTGATAGTGCAACAGCCCGTAACCCTCGCTTGTGCGGCGCTCTTTCACCGACGGATTGAGGCACGCGCGGAGTTCCGTCCTCCACAGATAGTCGTTCTCCGGATCGTCCCACGGACAGTCAAGATCCACGCGCGGATAGAACGGATTCGCATCCACGTACGGAAGGATCATGAGGCACCAGCCGTGATACGGCGTGCCGTCCGCATCGATCACGCCGCCCGGTGGAAAGCGGCGGAAAGTGTCGTGGTAATTGTGCAGCGCAAGCCCCAAGCAATGGAGCGTATTCTTCACCTGCGTCCGCCGGGCGGCCTCGCGGGCCTGCTCGATGGCCGGAAGAATCAGGGCGATCAGCAGCAGGACGACGAAAATCGCGACGGCGATGTTAAACCAGCGGCGGACTGGGATGTGTCGAACACGCATTGCCGTTTGACCGTAGAGGAACAACAGGTCGCGTTCGCAACTACGCGGGACTTGATGTCTGCGTTGGGAGAAATCTCGCGCGCCTGGCCCACCGCGACTGCCCGTGCGAGTAGCGACGTGTTAGACTGATGGAGAGGCATCGTTGTTGAGCAATCGGAGAACAGACGATGAGCGCGGTACTGGGCAACAACGGCGATACCGGTGTCGCAATCCTGGGCCGCGCGCTGGCGCCGGACAACCTTGACTTGACTCCTGAGGCGGCACGCAACCTCCTGACGCTCAAGTTTCCGAAGCGCGACATGCGGAGGATGAATACGCTCGCCGCCAGGGCGCGACGGGGAACTCTGACTGCGCGAGAACGGGCCGAAGCCGAACAATACAACCTGATCAGTCACATGTTTGCGTACCTGCAGGCCAACGCCCGCCAGGTACTTGTCAACTGCGGTATCGAATCGCAGAGGCCGGCATGAAACCCGCCTTGAGGCGGCAGGTCTGGCGGCGCGCCGGCGGCATCTGCGAGTACTGCCGGATGCCCAGCCACCTCTATCTGTCTCCATACCAGGTCGACCACATCATCGCCGAGCAGCACCGCGGTCGGACCGTCCTCAGCAACCTGGCGCTTGCGTGCTATCACTGCAATCTGCACAAGGGACCGAATATCGCCGGCAAGGACCCGACAAGCGGACGAACCACACGGTTATTTCATCCCCGGCGCGACAGGTGGGAGGATCACTTTCGATGGCGCGGTCCAAAACTGCTCGGACGGACCGCTGTTGGGCGAACCACTGTTGTCGTCTTGAACATCAATCATCCGGCGTACCTCCTCGTACGGCGGGCCCTGATTGCCGCGGAATTATTCCCATAGCCGCAACGGATGACAGAGTCCGCTCTATACCGACTTCGCGTCAAACCCCTTTACCAGTTCCTCATCCCACTCCTCGAGCAGCGGCCAGTCAACGGCACACGTCCCGAAGTCCGCCCGATGCTGGTACTCCTCCAGCCGATCGATCGTCTTCTGCAGATGCCTGTCCTCCTTGCGGAAAATCGGCCCGTGGCT
>CAZWGW010000359.1:0-7154 GCA_964633565.1 uncultured Planctomycetaceae bacterium | reverse complement strand
GAGGGCCAGCATGTCGTCGTTGCAGTCGACGCCGATGACCCGCCCGGTCGGTCCCACGATCTGGGCGGTGATGAAGCAGATCTTCCCTCCTCCGGAGCCGAGGTCGAGCACGACGTCCCCCGGCGCGACGTGGCGGGAAGGGTCTCCGCAGCCGTAGTCCCGTTCCAGGACTTCCGGCGGGATGATTTCCAGGTATTGCGTGTCGTAATTGACGGGACAGCAGAGCGCCCCCTGCGTGGCCTGTGCGGCCGCGCTGTATCGCTCGCGGACGGCCGCATCCACGTTGAGCGCGCGGCCGTTTCCGCCGCAACAATCCGCCATGGGGAGGGCCCCTGTACCTGCCATAATGTGTCCTCGTGTGGTTCGTCCAGGTCGTGCTCGAGTCGTGATTGCCGGTTTCGCTGTTGCGGCCGCCGGATTGTAGCGGAGGTCGGCGGACTCCGTCGAATCTCGAATCATGGTGGAACTTCCCGCGGGAATCGTCGTTCAGGAGAGGGGCGGCCCGGGAGGCGGCGCTGCGCAATTCCAGACCGCGATTTCCCATCCCTGCGCATTCGAGATACAATGGCACAGATTCCTGAAACCATTGCGTTGCGGTCAACCGTCGAATCAGTCGGACCGCAGCGGTCTCCCATCACCTCCCGTTCCGCCCAGCACAGTATGGACTTCCGCACCTGCCCCGCCTGCCACGCCTCGGTCCTCGAAGACGATGTCGAAGACTGCCCGTTCTGCGGCGCATCGATGTCGGGGAAGCCGTCCGCGAAACCAAAGGCTGCCGCACCAGCGGCCCAGCCGCAACGCACCGCCGCGGCCGCTCCGGCAAAACCGGGGGCCGCTGCCCGTCCCGCCGGGGCCAGGACCGTGGCCGCCGGTACAAAGGCGGCCGCCGCGGCACCGGCGGCGGAGGAAGGCGACCCGTTCGACGTCGACACGCGGGCCCTGTTGCAGGCGATCCCGGTCAGCCCCAAGCCGGCCAAGGGGAAGATGGTGCGCGTCGTCTGCCCGATGTGCGAGACGCCCGGCTTCATTGGCCCGCAGCACGCCGGCAAGAACATCAAGTGCTGCAACCCTGAGTGCCTGGTCCCGGTGTTCACGGCCCCGAAACCGGAGGCCCCCAGGCCGGAGGCAGCGCCGGAACAGGCACGAGGCGTCTCGACGACCATGCTGACTGCCGGGTCGATCGTGCTGGTTGCGGGGGTGTCGGCGGTGGTCTACTTCGTGTTTTTGAAGGATCGCGGCAAGAAGCCGGACGCATTGCGTCCGATCGCCGTCACTTCGAACAACCACGCTGAGACTCCGAAACCTGAGTCGACCGGCGCGACAACCCCAACCCCTCCGGCAGCGCCCCCGCCGGTGCCGCTGGATGAGGTCCGCGCCACGTCGCTGGTGCAGATCGTCACCAGGGCCCAGCAGCGCGAAAACAACCGCAGCAAGCCTTATGCGCGCGGACTCGCCGCCGAATCATTCGTCGATGTCGGCAAACTGGGGGACGCCCGGCAACAGGTTGAAGCCCTGCAGAAAGTGCCGGGCTACATGCCGTTCTATGAAATCGAACCGCTGGTGGCGATCGCGCTGGCGGAACATCGGTCCGGCAACGACGCGGCAGCGCGCGCAGCGCTCGATGCGGCGCTGGCGAAGGCCGATTTTCCTGTCGTCGGCCGCGGTCCGCTCGACGCGGCGGGCCTGCTCGCGGCCGCACTGGCCATCATGGGACGGACGGAGGAGGGGCGGCAGGTCGTCCTGTCCGCCCGGGACACAGGTGCTCGCGGTCGGCTCTCCACGTTGTGGCGAACCGCCGTCGATACACACTCACTCGATCTGGAAGCGGCGGCTCGTCGGCCGTACCTGCAATCCATGCCGGATTCGCAATGGGTCACGGTCACGACGGCCGTCTTTGCCCAGGGCGATGCGCAGGCGGCACTCGCCTGGGCCCGGGCGGCGCGGGAGATGGAAACGCGGGACAACAGCCTGGCGGCCTGGGCGGGACAGTTGATTCTGCATGCGCCCGGTCCGGGCGACGCGCCGGCCCTGAAACAGGTCGAACAGGTTGCGGGAGAATTGCCGCCGGCCGGACGTGCGCGTGTCTGGGCTGCGGTTGCCGACGCCCAACTGGAGCGGGGACAGCGGGGGGCCGCTGAAGCGAGTCTGCAGAACGCGACCGCCGCGCTGGCCGAAATCCAACCCCCGCCCGCCACCCTGACCATGCCGGACATGAAGACGATCCACGACAGCGAGGGGAAGCCCCATGCCGGTCTTCCCGATCCCGCGCCGTGGCACACGGCGGCGCTCGCCGCAATGGACGTGGCCGAAGTGCAGGTCGAACTGGGGAATGTGGAGGCCGCCTGGGCGGCCGTGAAGACCGCACTGGCGGCGACCCGCACGATGACCCCCAGCCCCGCTGCCGCGCGAGCCGTCCGCGACGAGTGCGATACGAACGATGCCGCAGTCAAGGCACGCCTCGCACAGGCGCTCGACGTCGAAGGGAACCGTGTCTTTCTGGCGTTCAATCGCTACCGCAAACAATGCACGGAAATCCGGGACGCTGCCGAAGCCCGATTCTCGTTGCAGACCGGGCTGTTGCACCGCGCCGCTGCAATGGGGCTGCTGCGGGAAGCCTGGGACGAAGCGCTGGCGCGGAACGGAGCAACAGACGCCAGCGAACGCGAGCCGTATCTCGAGACAACTCTCCCGGGCGCCATTGCCGCGCGTGCACGCGAGGCTGACCAGGGAGACGTCGCGGACGCGATCACGCAGCAATTCGGGACCAGACAGATCCCCTTCCCCGCGCGGGACGAATTGCAATTGCGATTTTCTGCGGCCGTGGCCGAGGGCAAATTTGAGGCGGCGGCGGACGTGCTCAGGATTTATGAGCAGATCGCCCGGGATGATCTGTACCCCGCACAAATCGAGACGTTGCGCGCCGTCAGCCGTCTGCTGCAGGCGGGCAAGCACGCCGATGCGCTGGACCTGGTGCTGAAGCTGGGGAACCCACTGTCGCGCGAGGATGCTCTGTGGTTGATCGCCGCGGCGTCCGTGCGAGACGGGCGGCACTCCGATTTGTGGCGCAAGCGGGCGTCCTTGAAACTGACGGCGACCGAATGGTGCGCACTGTATCGTGGTTTCATCGCCGGGCTGGCTCTCGCCCCTCCTCCCCCAACGGAACCGCCCGGGGAAACCCAGGCCACTCTGAACACTCCCTGACACGCGTCGCACGGTGTCAAAGGCTGCCGAATACTCGGGTGCGGTGTGCGCCCGACATGATTGATGAAGCGGCGGTCGCAGCCGGTCCGACGAATAGTGCGTTCGGGCGGCCAACCGCAGGGATTGCCCAGTTCACGGTGCTTGTGCCTTTGAACACGGAGCCGAAGGTCAGCCTGATTGCCGCACGACGTCAGGTTTTTGCAGCATACGTAATCGAACCCCATGGTTGCCGGGCCGGCGCGAGGCGCTGCCGGGCAATTCCGGAAATCGGTACGACCTGCCACACTTGTTGAATTGCGAAACTTCACCTATCCTTCCAGCACAGAACTTGCACGTCGGCTGGCTGGGGTTGTGATGGAGCGCCCGACGTGCCCTGGTAACGTTGGCGGCGGATTGCAGGCGGTACGTTGATTGCCGCGGCGCTCTGCCCCGAACATGTCCCCTGATGGATCAAACCGTTTTCCCAGCCGCTCTTTGTCCCGATGCGCTGCGCCCGGTGCGCGCTTTCTCGGAACGTGACTTCCGGCGGCGGAGCGGCAGCCAAAGCCCGGATGCCAAAACCGCGCCCCAGTTGGAGGAGTCTCCCGTGAGCCTGCGTTCCATTCGTCAATTTGTACTCGTCCTCTGCGCCTTGCTCCTGGTGTGTGGCCGTCTCGCACCCGCCGCCGGCGGTGAAGCGCCCCCCACGCGCGTCGTCATCGTCGTGGGCAGTTCGAACGCGATCCTGGCGGATGTTGAGTACATGGTGTCGGACCTCGGAGGGGATCCCGACGGGTGGCAGGACAAAGTCTTCCCCAACATCGACATCTTCCTCTACGGCGTCGACCGGAGCAAACCGATCCGGTTCGACCAGATGATTGACGCCAAATCGGGGCAGCGGACGCTCTTCATGGTGCCGCTCGTCGAAAAGACTGGCCTCAACGAATTCATCAAGGACAACCTCGACCCGATCGGTATCGTCGCCAAGCCCGTGAAGCGCGGCGACAAGACTTACTACCAGCTCGGCACCGGCAAGCCGGGGGACGTGTACAACGGCTGGATGCGGGTCGCCAAAGACTACGCCTACATCAGCTCACAGGACTATGACGTTCCCGCCGGCATCGCGGCACCGGACGCCTCCCACAAGCTGCTCCTGGACGCCGGCTACGACCTGGCCGTGCAGCTCAGCAACGCCGACACGACGCTGGACCAGCGGCAGGCCTCGTTCGCCAAGTTCCGCGAGAACACCCTGGCGGGCGTCAAGAAGCGGCTCAACGAGACGAAGGAAGCGTTCGCCCTGCGCGAAAAGAACAGCCAGCAGTCGCTGGAAACGATGGAGCGGCTGTTCGTCGAATCGTCGGAACTGACGATCGGCTGGACCACCGACAGCAAGAAGAGCGAGGGCCGCGGCCACCTCGGTTTGTCGGCCGTTGCGGGAACCGCCCTGGAGACGACGCTCAAGGCGCAGGCCGTAAAGCCCGGCTACTTCCAGAACATCAAGTCGGCCGACAACGCCGTCCTCAGCGGCCGGCTCAACTTCACGCTCGACGACCTGCTCAAGAAACAGTTCCGCGAGACCTATGAACTGTCCCACCCGGTCAACCACCAGAAGATCGACGCCACCGAAGGGCTGACCGACAGGCAGAAAGAGGCCCGCAAGGCCATCAATGACCACCTGTTCGCGATGCTGGACTCCGGGCTGGAACTGGGCGCCTGGGATGGCGTCGTCGAAGTCACGCCACAGGAGTCGGGGACGCATCACTTCCTGTTCGGCATCCGTTCCGTGGACGGCACGAAGGCGACGGAAATCGTATCGCTGCTGCCGGACGCCAAGCAGGGTTGGAAGGCCGAACTGGACGTCGACTCGGAAGGGGAAGTCAAAATCCACAAGCTGACGATCACCGAGGGTTACCCCAAGGCGCTGCAGGACTTCTTCGGCCAGTCCGGGGAGTTCTTTATCGGCGCCGGTCCCGAGGCGGTCTGGATCAGCGGCGGCGACAACGCCCTGCAGGTGATGAAAGACGGAATCAAAGCCGTCGCCACTCCGGCGGAGAAGCCGGACCCGGTGATCGCCCGGCTCGACCTGAAACTGCTTCCGGTGCTGCAGGTGTTCAAGGGGCTGCGCGACGAGGGCGTGCTCGACCTCATGAAAAAACTGCAGGCGAGCGCCCCGGAGGACGAGCCGGCGAAGGAGGGCGATGCAGAACAGCCGGAAAAGCCAGGTTCAGAAACGGCCAAAATGCTGCAGGACTTTGAATGGCGCGAGGCGGCCATTGAGGCCCTCACCGGGACGAACGACAAGCTCCACATGCACCTGGAGCGGAAAGAGGACCACCTCGAAGGGACAACGACGACCGCCGAGGGGCTGCTGAAGATGCTCGGCGTGCTGATTGCCAAGTTCGCGAAAGAGAACCTGGGATAACGCAGCGACCAGTCAGATCACAAGTCCCACGGACGCCGTCCGTGGGCTTTTTTCTGCGCTAGGACTTTCGCAGCAGACGCTGGAACTGTTTGAGCGTCCGCGTGTTGGCAACGTCCTTCTTCTCCAGTCCCGCGCGGCGCGCCTGGTCGACGCCGAACTCCATGACGTCCAGTCCGTGCGGGCTGTGGGCGTCGGTGCTGATCACGATCGGGATACCGTGGTCCTTCGCCGCCGCCGTCTGCACGTCGTCGAGGTCCAGCCGGGAGGGGTGGGCGTTGATCTCCATCAACACCCCATTGTCGGCCGCGGCCTTGAACAGCGTCGGGAAGTCGACGTCGGCGCCGCCGCGTCTGGTGAGCAACCGCCCGCTCGGATGGCCGATCACGTCGACGTGCGGGTTTTTGACGGCATTCAGCAGCCGCTTCATGATCTGCTCGCGCGGCTGCTTGAGTCCATAGTGCAGCACGGCGATCACCCAGTCGGCCTCAGCCAGCACGTCGTCCGGCAGGTCGAGCGTGGCATCCTCCAGGATGTCGCACTCGATGCCGCACAGGATGTCGATCCCGTTCATCTCCTTGCGCACCTTGTCGATCGCCTTCCAGTGCGTCCGCAGGCGGGGTGCGTCGAGTCCGTTCGCCATCGTGACCCGCTTGGAGTGGTCGGTGATGGCGATGTACTTCAGCCCGCGTTCCCTGGCCGCCTCAGCCATCGCGGCGATCGTCGCCGTGCCGTCGGTGGCGGTCGTGTGCATGTGCAGGTCGCCGTGGATGTCGCTCAGTTGGACCAGGTCCGGCAATCTCCCCTGCTCCGCCCGTTCGATCTCGCCGCGGTTCTCACGCAACTCCGGCGGGATCCACGGCAGGTCGACGGCCCGGTACACGTCTTCTTCCGTCTTGCCGGCAACCAGTTTCTCGCCGCGGAATACGCCGTACTCGTTGATCTTCAGCCCGCGCTCCTGCCCGCGGCGGCGAATGACAATGTTGTGCTCCTTCGAGCCGGTAAAGTACTGCAGTGCCGCCCCGTAGGACTCGTCCGGAACGACCCGCAGGTCGAGTTCCAGGCCCGATTTGAGCCGCACGCGCTGTTTCGTCTCGCCGCGCGCCAGGACCTTTTCGACGAGGCGGTGTCGGGCCAGAAAGTCCATCGCTTCCGCTGAGTCGGAAGAGGTCGCCAGCACGTCGAGATCGCCGCAGGTTTCCCGGCGCCTACGACAGCTTCCCGCAGCACTTGCCTGCCTGACTGACTTGACTTTGAGCAGGTCGGCCACGATTTCGTCTGCCTCGGCCCTGGCGATGTCGATCAGGAACCGCTTGCCGATCTGTTTGATTTGCGACAGCCCTTCCAGGATCGACTTCGCGGTCTTCGCACCGAAGCCCTTCAGTTCTGCGACGGCCCCCTGCTCGGCCGCCTCGCGCAACTGGTCGAGCGACTGGATATTGACCAGCGGCTTGAGCGGGGTGAGATCGCTGATTTCGCTGCCGGCCAGATCGATCTGAAGCAGGTTGGTACAATTCTCCAACACCGCCAGACTCTTGATCCCCTTGTTCTTGCC
>CAZWGW010000358.1:0-7177 GCA_964633565.1 uncultured Planctomycetaceae bacterium | reverse complement strand
CGCCGTCGGGACCGGTCCCCGGCGGAAACGCCAACGCCGACCGGCCGTCCGCGCTGCGCAAGTCCGCCAGGATCGCCAGCGACGGCCAGACTTTGCGCAGCTCGTCGGCGTGCTGGGGGTGCTCGGCGACGACCGCTTCGAGGTCGACCGGTTCCTGGCGGTTGAGGCGTTCGGTCAACTGCTCGATCAGATCGTACAGCGAGTGGCTGGCATCCACGGAATGCGACAGTGGGACCGGCGGAGTCACGGTGTTTCTCTCTCGTCTTCCAGAATCTCTCGCAGCCGGGCCAGGGCCCGGAAGTGCCGCGACTTTACGGTCCCTTCCGACACGCGCGCGACGGCCGCGACTTCGGCCACCGACATTTCCTCCAGGTGCCGCAGCACGAGCACTTCGCGCAGCGGCTCGGGCAGTTCGAGCATTGCGGCGCGGACCCGTTGCCTCAGTTCTTCGCGCATCAGCCGAGCGCTGGGGGCCGAGGTGATGCCGCACAACCGGTCGGCCAGCAAGCGGACGGAGCGGTCGCCGAGGGGCCAGTCCTCGCCGCGCTCGCGATCGACGGTGCGCTGCCCTGCGCGCACGTGCTGGCGGTGCAGGTCGACCAGCCGGTTCCAGGCGATCGCCCGCAGCCACGGATAGAACGGCAGCGGCTCGTCCCGCAGATAGCGCGGCAGCCGCCCGATCGCGACGGCCAGCGTGTCCTGCACCACGTCGGACGGATCAATCCGCCGGCCCAGCCGCGGGTCCATCCGCACCGCAATCATGCGGCGCAGGCGCGCCCGGTGCCGGTCCAGGAGCGCGGCAGAAGCGGCAGCATCTCCGTCGCGGGCTTGCGCGATCAATACGGCGGTATCGGACCGGTCGATGGCGGGTAACTCCACAACAACCCCGCCCACTGATCACGTACGATTCTGGCCGAGGTTCCTGGGAATTGCAAAGAATGCAGCGGGGGAAACACGCCGGTCGGCTTTCCACAGCGGGTGTCCGGTGTTGGCTGATCGCTACCAACACGCGTAACTCTCAAAGATGTAAGAATGTCGCACAGCGCAATTTGCTTCGGCGTTCACGGCCGAAGCAAGTAACTGCGGGCTGCCAAATGCTTCGGTCCGACCGACGCTCCCGGCGGGGTCTCCACCGCCGCCCGGACGAAAGCACGCGCCACGTCTTCGACGTAGTCGTACCCGACCGTTCCGGTGTAATTGATCTCGGCCGCAATCCCCTCGGCGGCAGCCCGGGCCGCCAGGGAGGGGCCGGCCGTCAATCCCTGCGTGCGTTCGGGACCATACACGACGTGCGGGCGAATGCCGACCGACGGGATCCCGAACTGCAGCCAGTACTGCTCGGCAATCAGTTCGGCCGCTTTCTTGAACGCTCCGTAAAAGGAGGGGGGCCGATTCTGGGTCGGTCGCGCTGCCGTCACCGCCGGTGGCTCATCCGGCTCCGGACCGTAGACTGCCCGCGAACTGGCCCACGAGAATCCGCGGATAACGTCCCGCCGCTCGCGGGCGACTTCGAACAGCGCGACGGTCCCGAGAACATTCACCTCGCAACCCAGATACGGATCCTGCTGGCACGCCGGCGTAAGCAGCGCCGCCAGCTGGATCATGTTGGTGACACCGTGGTCGTCACAGACGGAGGCAAGTGATTCGCGATCGAGCAGACTCCCGCTCACGAAGATCACGTCATCCGCACGCCGTCCGAGAATTCGTATCCAGCGCGAATCGTCGCGGTGCTGGTCGAAGACGACGACACGCGACTCACGCGCGAGCAAGTCGCGCACGCAGACGGAACGGACGGCCGCACGATCCGTCGTGGGCACGCGACTCACGCGCGAGCAAGTCGCGCACGACCCAGGTGCCGATGAATCCCCCGCCACCGGTGACAAGGACGGTGGGCATCTGAGTTGTCCGTTCCATTGCCGCAGCGCCACTTGTGTCCCGGAAGTTTGTCTGATAATCTAACAGATCAACCATCCCCGATCAAACCGGCGAGAAAGGGGGAGCCCCGTGCTCGACGCATTGTCACGCCCGAAGATTCGCGACGTCGTCGCCGCACGGCTGCGCACCTACATCGTCGACGAACGACTCAAGCCGGGGGACCGTCTGCCGACGGAGACCGCACTCGCCGAGCAGTTCGGCGTCAGCCGGCTCAGCCTGCGGGAAGCGACCAAGGCGCTGGAATTCCTTGGGGTCGTCGAATCAAAACCGGGACGCGGCCTCTCGGTCGGCCGGATGAGCATCGATCGATTAACCCAGTACGTCGAATTCCACCCCGGCCTGCACGACGCACCGCCGCGGCAATTGATTCAGACCCGGATCGTCATCGAGACGGGGGTGCTCCCTTACGTGATCGAACGGATGCGTCGCGACCAGGCAGTCTTCACGGCGCTCGACGAAATTAACGGCCGGCTCCGGAAAGCCCGGGACCTCAAGCACTGGATCACGCACGACATCGCCTTTCACCGGCAACTGGTGGAATCGAGCGGCCTCGCGCCGCTGCTGGCGATGAACGATCTGTTGGCGGCGTTCTTTCGCCGGTTCCGGGAGAGCGTCAAACGGGCCGAGTGGCAGGACGGCATCGAGAGCCATCAGCGGTTGATCGACCTGCTGCACGACGGCGACCTGCCTGCGGCCGGCGACGAACTTCGGACCCACATTGAAAGCCATCTGACACGGATGCCCGCGACCCGATGATGAGACAGCGCCGCTCAATTCGAAATCCGTCCCTCCCTGGACGCGCGGTCGGCGTGATCGCGCTGTCGCTGATTTCCGCTGCTGCTCGCAGTGCGGAACCTGTTGCCTTTGACGCGCTGGGAGGAGAATACACGCGGGTAATCCGTCCGCTCATCAAGCAGTTCTGCCTGGAGTGCCACTCGACGGAGTCGAAAGAGGGTGAGCTGGATCTGGAACGCTTTGCCGCGCTGGGAGACGTGCGGCACGATCCACCCGTGTGGCAGAAGGTGGCGGAGTTCCTCGGCAACGGTGAAATGCCGCCGGAGGGCAATCCGCAACCGAGCGCCGAACAGCGCCGGCAACTGCGCGGGTGGGTTGACCGTTATCTCGATGCGGAAGCGCGGGCCAATGCCGGCGACCCCGGCCCGGTCGTGCTGCGGCGGTTGAACAATGCCGAGTACACGTACACCATCCGCGATCTGACCGGCGTTGCACTGGATCCGGCCCGGGAATTCCCCGTTGACGGGGCGGCGGGCGAAGGCTTCACGAACACCGGCGTCTCGCTGGCGATGTCGCCGTCACTGGTCGAGAAGTACCTTGCTGCCGGCAAAGAAGTGGCCGCGCATGCCGTGCTGCTGCCGGATTCGATCGTGTTCTCGCCCAGCACCACGCGCAGCGACTGGACGAACGAGCGGCTCAATCAGATCCGCGCCATTTACCGCCATCACACCAGCGGCAATCGGGACGTCAGCCGGCTCAATCAGTGGAGCGTTCCGAATGCACTGTCGGCCACGGATGAAGACGGCCGCGTCGATCTGGCGCCGTACGTCGCGGCGCTGATCAAGCATCGCGACCAACTGCGGTCGAAACTCGAAGCATCGCAATCGATCGCCGATGAGGAAGGCTTGAACGCCAAGTATCTTGGCTTACTTGCCGCGGCGCTGCTGTCGGACGACCCGTCGTCACTGCTCCTGGAGCGCATTCACGACCGGCTGCAAACCGCGACGCTCGACGACGTCGCCTCGCTCGCCGGTGAGATTGCCGCGTGGCAGGCCCAACTGTGGCAGTTCAACGTCGTCGGCCACCTCGGCAGCATCCAGCTCCTGGCAGCAGGCCGTGGCGCCGGTCGCCACGTCGCGCGACTTCCGCGTGAAGATTGAGCCTCCCGCCGGAGGGGGTGATGTTTCGCTGTTCCTGGTCTCCGGGACGGCCGGCGATGGCCACGGGTCCGACCTCGTCGAGTGGCGCAACCCCCGCTTTGAGCGCCCCGGCGCATTGCCCGTGCGGTTGCGGGATCTGCGCGGTGCGGCGGCCGTGCTGGAGCGGAATCGCGCGCAGACGCTGGCCAAAACGCGCGACTATCTGGCGGCTGCATTTGAGGCGCGGAGCAATCCGGACGAGATCGATGTTAAGACTCTCGCGACCGAGCGCGGCGTCGACAGCGAAATGCTGCAGGCGTGGCTGGCCTACCTGGGGATTGTGTCGGGCATGCAGGCGGAGTTCGGCGAGCTGCTGCACTCCCCCATCCGCAACGGCGGCGGATACGAGTTCGTCCAGGGCTGGGGGCTGCCGGGCGTGGGCGACCTGTCGCTCGTCGCCAATTCCTCCGACCAGAAGGTCAACATCCCCGGCGACATGAACCCGCACCGCGTGACTGTGCACCCGCGACCCGAACGCTGGATTGCCGCCGGCTGGAAGAGCCCCGTCAATGGTGCAGTCCGCATTGCGCCGGCCGTGATGCATGCCCATCGGGGTTGCGGCAACGGCGTCACCTACTCCGTCGAACTCCGCCGCGGCAAACAGCGCCGCGTGCTGCGAGCAGGTAATGTCGGCGTCGGCGCCACGGCGCCGATCGAGCCGCTGGAATCGCAGCAAGTCCGTCCGGGCGACATCGTCGCGCTCGTCATCGGCCCGCGCGACGGCAATCACGCCTGCGATCTGACTGAGATCGACCTGCGCATTGAGGAGATCGGCGGCGGGCAGCGGGTCTGGTCGCTGGCCGGCGACTGCGCCGATTCCATCAGCGCCGGGAACCCGCACGCCGATCCATTCGGCAATGCCGGGATCTGGCAATTTGCAACCGGACTCCTGGGGAACGACGCGAGCCAACCGGTGATCCCGGACGGCTCGCTTGCGGCAAAGTGGCTGGAGGCGCCCGACAAACCCGCCGCGGAGGCGCTGGCCGCGCAACTCGCCACGTTGCTCACGCAGCCTCCGGCGGCCGACGTGCCGGCTCCCGACGCCGAAGTCCGTCAGCAGTTGACCGGGCTGGGCGGCCCGTTGTTCGGACAGGTCGCGTTTGCGCACCTGGCGGGACAGGCAACGGCGGAGGAGCTGGCCAATGCGGAGTATGGTCTTGATCCACAGCAATTCGGAAGCACGCCGGCGGGCGCCGTCGTCGATGAGGCCAATCTTGTGTTGAGCGCGCCGTCGGTCGTGGAACTGCGGTTGCCGGCGTCGCTGCTTTCCGGAGCCGAGTTCGTCGTTTCCGCCGCTTTGCAGGAGTCCGCCGCCGAGGACGCCGTCGTCCAGTTGGACGTCCGTACAAGCACCGCCGATGAACCCGCATACCTGCTGCCTGGAACGCCGATCGTCGTCCGTGCGGGAAGTCCCGCCGAGGCCCGCGTGCGGACGGCGATGGATGAGTTTCGCCGGCTGTTTCCGATCGCGATGTGCTATGCGCGCGTGGTGCCGGTGGATGAAGCCGTCACGCTGGTGCTGTTTCATCGCGAGGACGAGCACCTGGAGCGGCTGATGCTCAATGATGCCGAGCGGGCGCAGCTCGACCGATTGTGGGACGAATTGCACTATGTCAGCCAGGACGCGCTGCGGAGCGAAGTCGCGCTGGAGCAGATCCTCGAATTTGCGACTCAGGACGCCGATCCGAAGAAATTCGATCCGGTCTTGAAGCCCATTGCCGATGCCGCCGCCGCGTACCGGCAGCGCCTCGTCGACACGGAACCCGCACACGTGACGGCCCTCGTGGAATTTGCCGGCCGTGCCTACCGCAGACCGCTGCGAAACGACGAGTCGGAACGATTGCAAGCGCTGTATCAGACGCTCCGCGCGGAGAACATTCCGCACGACGAAGCGATCCGCTTGCTGCTGGCGCGAGTGCTCACGTCGCCGGCGTTCCTGTACCGGCTGGAAGAACCGGGCTCCGGCGCGGATCCATCGCCGGTTTCAGGGCGCGAGTTGGCGTCGCGGCTGAGTTACTTTCTGTGGTCGTCGCTGCCTGACGAGGAACTGAAGGCCCTTGCCGACAGCGGCCAATTGATGGATGCCGATACGCTCCTCGCCCAGACGCACCGGATGCTGGCCGACGAACGTGTCCGCCGACTGGCGATCGAGTTCGGCTGCCAGTGGCTGCACGTCCGGGACTTCGACCAGTTCGACGAGAAGAGCGTCGAGCATTTCCCGGAGTTTCGCGACCTGCGGGACGACATGTACGAGGAGTCGGTCCGGTTCTTTACCGACCTGTTCCACCACGACCGCTCGATTCTCAGCCTGCTGAACGCCGATCACACGTTCCTCAACGCGACGCTGGCCGCCCATTACGGCATCCCCGGCGTGGATGGCGACGAATGGCGGCGCGTCGACAACGTGCGACAGTACGGCCGCGGCGGCATCCTCACGCTGGCAACCGTGCTGGCGACGCAGTCGGGCGCCTCACGCACGAGCCCCATCCTGCGCGGCAATTGGGTCTCAGAGACGCTCCTCAACGAACGTCTGCCGCGTCCACCCCCCAACGTGCCCCAGCTCCCGGAGCAGGCCCCGGCAAATCTCAGCGAACGCCAGTTGATTGAACTGCACAGTTCGGTGCCGGAATGCGCGAAGTGTCACGCAAGGATCGATCCGTACGGTTTCGCCCTGGAGGGTTTCGACACGATCGGCCGCTTCCGCAAAGAAGACGCCAACGGCCACGCGATCGACGTCCGGACGAAGCTGAACGACGGTACGGAGATTGACGGTCTCGACGGCCTGCGCAACTACCTCGGCACGGCCCGCCGCGACACGTTCGTGCGGCAGTTCTGCCGCAAGCTGCTGGGCTACGCCCTGGGGCGCGCCGTCCAGCTTTCCGACGAACCGCTGCTGGACGAAATGCTGCAGCGGCTGGACAAATCCGACTACCGTTTTTCGGCCGCTCTGGAGACAATCGTGTTGAGCGACCAGTTCCGAAAAATCCGCGGACACGACGACCCGCGTGTCACGGCCGCCGAGTAGGCAGCCCGCAGCCAGGAGCAGACAGATGAGGCAGCAGTTTTCACGTCGGACCTTCCTCCGCGGCGTCGGCGTCTCGATGGCCCTCCCCTGGCTGGAGTCGCTCCCGGTCTGGGGTCAGAGCAATGCCGCAGCGGCGAATGGCGGCGTGCCGCTCCGCTTCGGCGTGCTGTTCTCCGGTAACGGCTTCCACAAGGACCACTGGTGGGCCAAAGGGACCGGCAAGGAGATGGAACTCGGCCAGGTTCTCGCGCCGCTGAACGACTTCCGTGAGAAGCTCCTGTTC
>CAZWGW010000357.1:0-7179 GCA_964633565.1 uncultured Planctomycetaceae bacterium | reverse complement strand
GGAAGACATCGTCGCCCGCGCCAGGGAATCGACCGGCGACGAGCACGGCGTTCGCGTGCGGCTGCGGTTCCATCAGAATGCCCAGAACGGCGCGACGAGCGACCTGTACAAAGCGCTGCAGGAACAGGCGGGTCTTGACCGCGAGGCGATCATCGAGGCTCCGGGGTATGTCGACTGAAGGTCGGCATCAGGCAATGATCTGATCAATCACGTTCCCGGCGACATCGGTCAGCCGGAAGTCCCGACCCTGAAAGCGATAGGTCAGCTTCAGGTGGTCGAGGCCGAACAGGTGCAACATCGTGGCATGCAAATCGGCCGGCGGGACCGGGTCTTTGACCACGCCCCAGCCAATCTCGTCGCTCTCCCCATAGACCTGCCCACCGCGGATGCCGCCTCCTGCGAGGAACATGCTGAACGAATACGGGTGATGGTCGCGCCCCGTCACACTCTCGTTATTGCCGCCGCGGTTTTCACCGAGAGGCGTGCGGCCGAATTCACTCCCCCACACCACCATGGTTTCGTCCAGGAGGCCCCGCTGCCTGAGGTCCCGGATGAGCGCGGCGATCGGCTGATCGGCCATGCCTGTGTTCCACGGAAGTTCGGTGTCGAGGTTGGAGTGATGGTCCCACGAAGCGTGGACGATGTTGATGAACCGCACGCCGCGCTCCACCAGCCGCCGCGCGAGGAGACAGTTCTTCGCGAAAGAGTCGTACGTGTCGCCTCCGCCTCCAGTGCCGCGGCCCCCTCCCTCGGGCGTTGTTCGTCCCACGCCGTACATGTCGAGCGTCTCCTTCGTCTCGCCGGACAGGTCGATCAACTCCGGCGCCGAGGATTGCATGCGGAACGCCAGCTCATACGCGGCGATGCGGCTGGCAATTTCAGGATCGCGCATCTGATCCAGCCGCTGCGAGTTGACCTGGCGCAGGGTATCGAGCCCCCTGCGCTGCAATTCGGGCGGCAATCCCGCGGGGTTGTCCAGGTTGAGGACCGGTTCCCCCTGATTGCGGAACAGCACCCCCGCGTAAGTGCTCGGGAGGAACCCATTCTGCCAGATCGTCGCGCCGCCGGAATTGCCGCGGCCTGACGTGAGGACGACATAGCCCGGCAGGTTGTGCGACGCGCTCCCGAGGCCGTAGGTCAACCAGGCCCCCATCACGGGGAGGCCCAGTTGCGCCCGGCCGCACTGCATGAGGAGCTGGCCGGGATGGTGGTTGAACTGCGTCGAGACCATCGAACGGATCAGGCAGATATCATCCGCCACGCCGCCGATATGCGGCAGGAGGTCCGACAGTTCCATGCCGCAATCGCCGCGCCTGTGCCAGGTCCGCTTGAGCGGGGCCATGAGTTTGGCGGTCTTCGGCTCGAGGAAGGCGAAGCGGACCCCCTTGTAGATCGACTCCGGGAGGGGTTGCCCGTGCAACTCGGTGAGTTTGGGCTTGTGGTCGAACAGGTCCAGTTGGCTGGGGGCCCCCTCGAAGAAGATGAAGATGCAGGCCTTGGCGCGCGGCGCGTCATGCGGGGGCCTGGGGGCGAGCGGATTGACGGCTTCGAGGGAGTCGCCGGCGGCGGCCGTCTGCGGAGTGAGGAGGCCGTCCGCGGAGAGGAGCGAGCCGAGCGCGATGGCTCCGAGGCCGCCGGCGCTGGAGAGGAGGAAGTCGCGGCGGGCGTGGGCAGCCAGGGGCGGAACCCAGTCAGTATTGATTCGAATTGACATGTTCATGTCTCAACTCAGTCACCTACAACCTGTCGAGGCCATAATCCGGGTCACGATGGAGGTGCTTGATGGTCAGCACGCGTGCAGTATCACCGATGACTCGATAAAAGATTCCATAGGGAAATCGTCGGAACCTGACGACACGAACGTCTCTGGCGAGGACCGCCATCGAGGCACCGTGGGCTTCGACGATCCGCGCGGCAGCATCGAATTCTTCGAGGAACTCATCGCCCAGTCCCGATCGCTCCAGATTGTAGTGCGCTGCCGCCTTCATCAGCTCACGGCGGGACTGCGGATGGTAGCTGAGTCGCATGCCAGGTCCTTGCGAACGGCGGCCATCAATTCCTCGTGGGTCAGAGGGGTCACGGCGCCTGATTCCATTTCCGCGTCACGGCGCATCAATTCTTCGAGGAATGCCACGTCGTCCTCGGTCCCACTGTACCGTTCAGTGACCTCCAGACTGTCCCACAGCGCCTGCGCGACGGCGATGCGCTCCTTCGCCGGCAGTGCGAGGAGGCGGTCGAGCAGGCGTTGCGTCTCAGGTGCGATGGCGATCATGTCTTTTCCCTTTCGGCTTCGACGGGCACACCGACTTGTGTCACTCCGGTCTGCAAGTTGGTTTGCAGCATACACTACGCGCCGTTGATAGATCAGCCAGTGCGCCTCCAGGAACGGGTCCATACCTGGGACCGGATTCTCGTACCCCAATTTTACCTCAAGCCGCGTCGGAATCTCACTTGGGTCCTCACTCCCGCGTAATGAACTCATCCACGTTCATCACAATCCGCGCTGTTGCCGTCCACGCTGCGGCGTCGGCGACCGTCGTCTCCGGCGGCAGTTTTTCTCCCGCGAACGACTTCGCCTCGTCCGGTTTGCCGCTGTAGTAGTCGCGGGCCGCGTTGAGGAGGTCGAGCAACTCATTCAGTTCATCGGCTGTCGGGGGACGGGCCACGCACAGCCGGACCATTCGAGTCAGCCGCTCGGCGTCGTTCGTATTCACTTCGGTCAGCACACGGCGGGACAGCGCCCGGGCTGCATCGACGAACGTGCCGTTATTCAGTGTGATGAGAGCCTGCAGGGGTGTGTTCGACGTGCTCCGCTGGACCGACGTGGTGTTGGCGTCGGGGCAGTCGAACGTGGTGAGGCTCGGGTGCGGGGCGGTCCGTTTGAAGAACGTGTACATCCCGCGGCGATAGACGTCGTCCTTCGGCGCGATGCCCCACGGCCGGTCGGGGCGCGTGTTCCAGTCGCTGTTCCCCCATTTGAAATTGTTGGCGTAGCTCTGTTCGGCGATCCCCGGCGGCAGCGGCGGGAAGACGCTCGGACCGCCGACGCGCCGTTCCAGGAGGCCGCTTGCCGCGAGATGCAGGTCGCGGACGATTTCGGCTTCGACGCGGATGCGGTTCTGGCGATACAGCCGGGTGTTCTCCGGGTCGACGTCCACCAGTTCGGGCCGGTGCTGCGACAACTGCCGGTACGTGTGCGACATGACGATCGTCTTGATCAGCGCCTTGCGGCTCCAGCCCAGACGGACGAACTCGCTGGCGAGCCAGTCGAGCAGCTCCGGATGGGTTGGCGGGTCGCCCCGTACGCCGAAATCGTTGACCGTCTTCACCAGGCCGCGGCCGAAGAGGTGCGACCAGACGTGGTTCACGACGACGCGCGGCGTCAGCGGGTTCTCCGGTGAGACCAGCCAGCGCGCCAGGTCGAGCCGGCCCGGGGGCGTTTCGCTGTTCTGCGGGACCAGTGCCGGGAGCACGCCGAGCGTGTCGGGCGAGACCTCGTCCAGCGGCTGCAGGAAGTCGCCGCGGCGGAACATCTTCGTTGTGCGCCGATCCAGCGCGCGTTCCTGGAGGACGGGCACTGCCATCTCCGGCTTGAACGGTTCCTGCTTCCTGAACTCATCCACCTTTGCCTGCAGTTCCCGCACGCCCGGATCGAGCGACGCGAAATATGCGAGCAGTTCGTTCCGTTGTGCGTCGCTGCGCTGCTCGGCCGCGATGTTCAGCAGATTGCGCACGTTCTCCGGCAGCTCCAGCGACTCGGCGTCGAGGCCGGTCATCGCCGTCAGCCGGAAGCAGCCGATCGTATGCGGCGACTTGTCGTACTGCTGGCTGAGGCGGATCGTCAGGACGAGTGGAGAGTTGAGAGCGGAGAGTTGAGAGCGGGACTCCTCCGAGAGGTAGAAAATTGCATGGTGGTCCTTGCTCAGTTGGCCGGCGATGGCCCAGCCGGTGGAGTCTTCTTTGCCATCGATGGCCTGTCCGGGGTCGAAACCGTTCTGCGAGAAATCGGCGCGCGCAGTCGAAAACGCCAGCGGCCCAGGTTCCGCATCCCCTGCGCGGACGCTGCACGAAATCTCACTGAGGACGAAGTTGCCGTGGTCGGCCCGGCCGGGACCTCTGGCGGGGAGCGTGTCGTGAGCCAGGACCTCGAGTCTGATGGCCGTGACGTCATTGCGGCCGAGCATCGCTTCGTAGACGTACATGTCCTTCACCGGGCGCTCCCCACTGGCCAGGACCGACCCGTTCTCCTGGACCGTGAGCGTGGCGCCCGCTTCCGCGCGTACCGTTGTCGGGGGCAGCGGATGGAACTCCGCCGGGCGGGCTGCGAGGTCCGTCAGTCGCTGCTGCTGCTCCGCTGCCCACTCGACGAGCTTCGGGGAGAGCGCCAGTCGGGCCGCCTCGACCGGCTTCTGGAGTTCCTCCAGTTGCGAATCGAATGCGGCCTTTTTTTCGCGGTACTGCTCCAGAGCCTCCTGCGAGGTGGGAATGGTCGTCGTCGTTTCATCGCCGTTGTTGAAGAAGGCAAAGAGTTGGTAGTACTCGCGCTGCGCAATCGCGTCGTATTTGTGTGTGTGACAGCGGGCGCAGCCGATCGTCAGACCGAGCCAGGCCGTTCCCAGTGTCTCCACGCGGTCAAACACCGCCTCGACGCGCCACTGTTCCTGGTCGGTGCCCCCCTCGGTGTTGGTCAGCGTCTGGCGGTTGAAGGCGGTGGCGAGCCGCTGGTCCTCGGTTGCTTCCGGCACGAGGTCGCCCGCAAGCTGCTGAATCGTGAACAGGTCGAACGGCAGGTCGTCGTTGACGGCCTGGATGACCCAGTCGCGGTAACGCCACGCGTTGTAGCGCGGGTTGTCTTTCTCGTAGCCATCGGAGTCGGCGTAGCGGGCCGTGTCGAGCCAGTGCCGCCCCCAGCGCTCGCCGAAATGCCGCGAGCGTAGCAGTTCGTCGACCAGGTGCTCGTACGCGGCGTCGCTCTCGTCATTCACGAAGCGGTCGACGTCTTCGGGTTCCGGCGGCAGACCAAGCAGGTCGTAGTACAGTCGCTTGATGAGCGTGTAACGATCGGCTTCAGGCGATGGCGCGATCCCCTGTGCCGCCAGTCGCGCCTGGATGAACGCATCAATCGCGTTGCGGACCAGCGCGGTGTCGGCGACGGCCGGCGGTTCGTGTCGCACGACGGGCCGGTAGGCCCAGTGATCAGCGGCTGCATCGGCCGGACCGGCCGCCGCATCGGGCCAGTTGGCTCCGTGCGCGATCCACGTCTTGAGAAGAGCAATCTGCTCCGCGCTCAGCCGGTCCCCCTCTGGCGGCATTACTTTTTCCGGGTCGGCGCCGGTCACGTATTTGATGAGCAGGCTCTCATCAGGTTTGCCGGGAATGATTACCTTTCCCGAATCGCCCCCCGCGAGAGCGTCACGTCGACGGTCGAGCCGCAGGCCGGACTCGCGGGAATCACCCGCGTGACAATCGGCGCAATACCCGGCGAAAATCGGCTGGATGTTGCGGACGAAGTCGACGTCGCCGGGGGGGTCATCCGCACGAGCGGCGAGGGGCCAGCCGCCGATCAGAACCAGGAGCAGGTACGTTTGAGCGGTTCGCACACACATGGCGGGACTTCTGCGGGGTGGGAGGCGCAGGCGGGAGCGTCACGGGAGGGAACTGCGACCGTCCCAAAGTGTAACCAATCGACCGGGGGTTGTCCGCCCCTGAAGGCGGGCGTGCATTACCTCAAGTCGCAGCCCGATCTTTATCAGCGACTTTGCAGTTTGGAAAACCGCGCGGCGCATTGTGACGAGCACATCCTGAGCCGGAATTCATTCCGGATTCATGGGGACCGTCGCTCCGCCCGCCGCGTGCAACTTCTGCACGAACCCGGCGTGATCCGGAGTCTTCAAACCCTGCTCCAGCGTCATGAGCAGCGCAGTCCCATCGAGCCGCAGGAGCGCGTCGACGTTGAGCCACAGTCCGGGGAATACCCGGAGTGTGGCTGGAGTAATGCTCAAGCCAGTAGTTGACCTTTGTATGATAAACGGCGTGATGGTCTGTCGCAGGCGAGGACACGTGCACCACTCCTCCGATCAATTCCGCTCGGAAACGGTTCGGCATCGCCAAATACCGCTCGTGAAACCTGCGCTGGTCGAGATGGTCCCCGTTCCGCACCGGCGGGAGGGACTCGGTTGCCTTCATCCGCTCTGGTTCGAGGACAGTCGACATGCTCGCTGCTCCTTCCTCCGATCTTGCCTGCGATTCACCGGCTCGAGTTACACGTGACTCTCAGTTTCCTCCCGTCTTCTCCACCGGCTGCGCCTGCTTCAGCGTGGTCATGTATTCTACCACGTCCACCAATTCCTGGGCCGTCATGAGTTTCTGGATGTCGGCCGGCATCAGCGAGATTTCCTGCTTCTTGCGCTCCTCGATGTCGCCAATCTTGATCGTCCTCACGAGGGCCTTTTCGTCCTTGAGCTGGATCTGGTCCGGCGTCTCGCTGATGAGCAGGCCGGTCGTCACATTGCCATTCGTGTCGACGACGGTCCACGTCTCGTAGTTGTGGCTGATCGCCGCCGACGGGTACAGGATCGATTCGAAAAACGCCGGCTTGCTGAGCTTCTTGCCGATCTCCGACAGGTCCGGGCCGACGTTCTGCCCCAGGCCGTTGACGACGTGGCACTTGGTGCAGGTGCCGGTCGAGTGAAATACGATGCGGCCCCTGGCGACGTCCCCCGGGCGTTCCAGCAGTTCGGCCACTGGGGGCAAGGGTTCGCTGTCTTTGGCTGGCGGGAGGGGAAACAGCCGCGCCGCCTGTTCCTTGATGTCCCGCCACTGCACCGTATGCAATGTGGCGGCGACGGCCTCTTTGAGCAGCGGGTCGTAGTCTCCCTTCTGGGCCGATTCCTGCAGGGCGACCGCACCCGGCCGGATGCTGCCGAGCGCCTTAACTCCGGCACGACGGAGCGCCAGCGGGCGTTCCTTGTCCGCCGCGACATCCAGCAGCAGCGGCGCGGCGCGGCCGTCGGCGGCCGTCGCAAGCGCCGTGACAGTCGCCGTCGCCAGTTCCTCGTTTTGCCCGAACAACTCCTTTCTGACGGCCAGCCGCTGCTGTTTGTCGAAGAGGACCTTGATCGCTTCGATCGTGATCTGGCTCTCCGGGCTGCTACGGGTGGCCGATGGCCTCGATCGGCC
>CAZWGW010000356.1:0-7190 GCA_964633565.1 uncultured Planctomycetaceae bacterium | reverse complement strand
CCTGGAGGCGGGACTGGACTTCGTCGAGGAGGACATCGAGTTTCTCGAACGGCTGCAGTTTGCGGCGCGGCTGGAATCGATTGCCGCGCTGCTGCATCGGCTGCTGGAGCGGGCAGAGGACCGCCTGCAGAGCACGGCCCGCGCGCGGGTCGTCCTGGCCGGCCTGCCGAACGCCGGGAAGAGCACCCTGTTCAATGCGCTCGCCGGACGTGACGCGGCGCTCGTCTCGGCCGTACCGGGGACGACCCGCGACTATCTGTCTGCAATCGTCACCTGGCGCGGGCGCGAAATCGAACTGGTCGACACGGCCGGCTGCGACGACGACGCCGGGGGGATCATGGCGGCCGCACATGCACAGCGGCGGGACATGCTCGGGTCGGCGGACCTCATCCTGTGGTGCTCCGCGGCCGATTTCCCGCCAACGGAACGTGCACGCGACGACGAGTGGCGGGAATCACTCGATTCAGCAGCGACGCCCGTGATCGACACTACAACCAAGATCGATGCGGCCGCCGGGATGAGGACTGCCGCGGACGTCGCCGTCAGCGCCTCGACGGGAGCGGGGCTGGATGAACTCCGGGCACTGGTGACGACCCGGCTCGACAGCCGCCGGGAACACGCCGGCGAGCTGCTGGGGTCGACGGCAGCCCGCTGCCGCGATAGTCTCAGCCAGGCGCTGGCCGCCGTGCGACGTGCGCAGCGGCTGACGGCGGACGGGGCCGGCGACGAACTGCTCGCCGTCGAAGTGCGCGAGGCGCTCGATCAACTGGGAAGGATCGTCGGCCGCGTCACGACGGACGATCTGCTGGGCCGGATTTTCAGCCGGTTCTGCATCGGCAAATAGAACGGAGGCTGTGGACGCATGGGACTCGTCATCGGCATGGATGAAGCCGGCTTCGGGCCGAACCTCGGGCCGCTGGTCGTCACAGTGACGGCGTGGGAAGTCCCCGGCGACCCGGCGCGATACGACTTCTGGACGTCGCTGGCCGCAGCCGTGTCGCAGACACCACCTGACGCCGGAGACGACCGGCGCCTGCACGTGGCGGACTCAAAACAGGTCTACTCGCCCGCGCGCGGGCTGTCGCCGCTGGAAGAATCGGTGCTCTCGTTGCTCCGGATGGCCGGCGACCCACCTCCCACATTGGGCGCTCTCTGGGAGCGACTCGGCGCTTGCGTCGTTCATGAGGGGCCGCTGGAACCGTGGTTCGACAGTGACGGTACGTCGCTGCCCCTTCCGTTCGCAGCCGACGACGGGCACATCGAACATCTCTCGGGATCGGCGCGAGAGACGTTGAGTGCGTGCGGAGTTGGGTTACGGAGCGTCGTCAGCGACGTCGTATTTACGGAACGGTTCAACCGCCTCACGCAATCGCTCGACAGCAAAGGGGCCGCCCTCTCGCACATCAGCCTGCGTCTGTTGCGTTCGGTCTGGGACCCGGACGACGACGGACCGGTGCTGGTCGTGGCGGACAAGCACGGCGGCCGCAATGGCTACCACGCCTTCATTGCCGACGTGCTCGACGGGCAGATGGTGTTGTGCGTTCGCGAGGAGCGGGAGAGCAGCCGCTACCGTGTCGGTCGGGCCGAATTGCGGTTCGAGGCCCGCGCCGAACGACATTTTCCCGTCGCGGTGGCGTCGATGGTGAGCAAGTATGTGCGGGAATTGTCGATGGAGGCGTTCAACCGTTTCTGGCAGCGGCACGTGCCGGGCGTCGCGCCGACGAAGGGCTACCCGGCCGACGCCAAGCGCTTCCGGAGGGACATCGCCGAAGTTCAGCGGCGGCTTGGGATTGCGGATCGCGTCCTGTGGCGGGAACGTTGACCGTAAGGCAGAAAATCCGCGGGTTCACATTGGATTCGGGGTGCAATTGATGTAGGTTGGATGGTTGCGAATGCCCATCCTGACTCGTGCCAGTAGTGGAATTGCGCGGCATTCCTGCATGAGAAAGTTCGTGCCTGGTCGAATACACCGACTAGACGTTGGTGTACCGTTGTTGAAAGTGATGTGAAATGTCTCCGCACGATGAGCCTGCGAGCGGAATTGCTCCGTATCCACTCGCGATGGTGATCTGCGACGCGATCTGGACGGACCCGGGAAGTGGCAAGCATACGCTATTGGGGACTTTTTCGGAGATCTACACCAGGCAGTTTCCGGCGGTTCACAGGAACATGGGCGTCTACATTGAGGTGACCGGGCTGCGTGGGAAGTTGCCCATCACTGTACTAGGGATCGATGCGGAAGAAGCCCGTGGCGAAGTGTTTCGCCTGGATGGCGAGGTCGAAGTCAGCGATCCGATTGAAGTGCTGCAACTGGCATTCAACCTCCCGAGTGTGAGATTCGACGAGCCGGGGGAATACCGAATCCAGTTTTATGCGAATCACGAATTCCTGTTGGAACGGCGAATCCTGGTCAAGCACCCACCCAATCACCAAACAGGTCACTAGGAACATGCCCGCAGCAATCGACGAAGAATCGGTCTCCGTTCCCGGACATGCGGTCCGTTTTGGCGAGGACGTGCCTTTTCCGTCATCGATCGAACCGGCGCCGACACTCTTGACGGCGAGCCGTCCATTCCTGGAGTCAAAGGAGTTGCTGTCGAACAGGCCACTGAGAAGGCGAACAAAGACCGACCTGTCGAATGCCCGGCTGAAGGCAATCGCCGCCAGGAATCCACCGCCGCGAGAGTGGTTTGAAGCGGACCAGGAGCGTCCGTTCTGATCAGAGGCAGAGTCAAGTGGCGCTACAGCAGGGCAGCATCGTGTGGGTTAACGTGTCGGATCAATCCGATCGGAATCCGAAATGTCGCCCCGCAGTCGTTGTTACCCCCACGGCCGAAATCAGTCCGGAAGAGACCATTGTCGTCGTGGCTGCTACAAGCACTTTCAGCCTCCCGCTTCCCGCCAACCTGGTCGAACTTCCATGGCATCGGAACAGGCATCGGGAGACAGGACTGTATCAACGATGCGTCGCCGTTTGCGACTGGTTGATTGAGATCCAGCAGACCGCGATCGTGGACGCTGCTGGAATCACGCCACCCGCAGTCCTGCAACGAATCCTCTCGAAAATACCTCGTATTGATGATCCGGAAGAGCTGAATGATCGGCAGCAGACCAGCCGCTGATGGTCTCTCTGCGAATTGGGCATCTCAATTCTGGACACGGCATAACCTCACCTGTGAGCGATCCAGGGTGCCGGCCGATTGTGCTGTGACCAGCATGTTGCGAGAATTGAGCCGCACTCGCCGGTCATTCGGACACATCTTCGATGCCCCCCGACGTCACCTTCCCGATGATTGCCAGCGGCCTCCTGGGGGCCGCCGTGTTTCTCGTCGTATGGATCATCGCCCGCGCACTCTCCACCGAAGACCTCTCCCAGGACGACGAGTGGCGCTACGACGTCAGCCGCATCAACGAATTGCGGAAGATCAGTCTTCTATACCGCGCGTTCCACCCGGTGATGCAGGGGCTGGCGGCCCTCAACCGCCGCGCGTTCCGCGACCAGTTGCCGGAGATCAACCGTCAGATTCTGGCGGCCGGCCATCCCCGCTACTGGACGGCCGAGGAATGGCTGGCGAAGATCGAGATGCAGGCCTTCTTCTGGGCGCTCCCGATCTTCTACGTCTGTCTGGAGATCATGGGGCCGCCCGGCGTCGTGCTGGGGGCCGTGATGACGATCGTCGCGGCGTGGCTCATGCGACGGCGGCTGGCCCGTCAGGCGGAATACCGGCTGTTTCAGATCAAGCTGCGACTCCCGTTTCTGCTGGATCTGCTCACGCTGCTGATGGAAGCCGGGGCAACGTTCCTCAACGCTCTCCGCGAGGCGTGCCAGGAGTTCAAGGACCATCCGGTCGGGGTCGAGTTCGGCCGGGTGCTGGCGGAGATGAACATGGGCAAAAGCCGCACGGCCGCGCTGGAGTCGCTCAAATCACGGCTCTCGGACGATGAGATTACGAGCATCGTCGGGGCAATCGTACAGGGTGAGCAGCTCGGCACACCGCTGGCGATCCTGTTCCGCACACAGGCCGACTTCATGCGGATCAAGCGGACGCAGCGGGCGGAGACGATCGCCGGCGAGGCGGGCGTCAAGATGCTGATGCCGACCGTGCTGATCATGGCCGCGACGGTGCTGATTATCCTCGGGCCGTTCATCCTCAGCCTGATTACGGGCGATTTTCTGGGGTAGGAGCCGCGTGTGCGTTGCGGCCGACTCTCCCCGGGCGCGACAAGCCGCCGAGTTCGCCCCTCGTGGCGCAGGGAGTGGCTGAACCGGTGTCAAGACGTGGTGAAGTCCCCGTCATTGCTGGAGCGATGTTGCCGCTCACCTCGCCGCACCCTGCGTGTCTCCGTCCTCCACCCATTCAAAATTCCCACCCGTGAGCTCGATTGACGTCCCCGGCGCGACGGGCGGCGATGCCTGCTGCCGGGCCGGCCCGCGCTGCCGGGCGGCCCATTGCTCGGTCGCGGAACGGCCTCCGGCAGCCTGCTTCTGGAGGTCGGCCAACTGGACCAGCGCCTGGGCCGCCGGCTTGAGCTGCGGATCCAGGTCGAGCGCCTTGTTGTAATAATGCAGCGCCTTGGGACCTTCGCCCCGCTGGACGGCAATGTAGCCCAGGTTGGCGTAGGCCTCCGCGTCGGTCATCGTCTCGCGGTAGAGCGAGAGCGCCTCGTCGTAGCGTCCGCCGTAGCCGACGGCCAGCGCCAGATTGCTCATCGTGCGCTCGTCATCGGGATTGAGCTCGTACGCGTCGCGGAGGATCGATTCCGCCTGCTCGATATCGCCGCTGAGCAGATAGGCGTAACCGAGGTCGTTCAGGATCTCGGGGCTGTCCGGCTGGAGAAGGTTGGCCTGCTCGATCATCAGCCGGCCTTCCTCGTCGCGCCCGAGTTGAATCAGCACGACGCCGAGGTGATGGCAGACGAACGCGTTGTCCGGGTCCTGCTCGTGCAGTTCACGGTACATGTCCCCGGCTTTCTTGAACTGCCCTTCCTGTTCGTGGACCTGGGCCAGCGTGAGTCTGGTGTCGGCCTCGGCGCGTCTGGCGGGGCTGGCGTTGTGGACGAAGCGCCTGGCGGACTGGCAGCCCGTCGTCAGTGTGGGCAGCGGCGCCAGCAGCAGCATCAGCAGTAGCAGCCTGCGGTGAGCCATGGACGATTCCCTTCTCCATGCGACGACAAGCCGGCCGGCGTCTGCGGTTCAGCAGACGCCGGCACGGCTTGGAAGTTGCGCGTATTCTGTCGACGATTGTCTCTGAGGCCCGGTTAGAAGAACCCGAAGCCACCGCCGTAACCACCACCACCACCGCCGCCGCCGCCCCAGCCGCCCCAGCCGCCGCCGGAGAATCCGACTCCGTAGGCGCGCTCGGCTTCGAACGACTCGAAGCCGGGGGTCAGCGCGGGCGACACGACGACGCGTTCCTCGGCGTCCTGAACCCCCATCGCGATCAGCGCCTGCACGAGCAGTTGCCGCCGCTGCATATCGAGTTCTTCGTTGTTGTGCACGGGGAACTGGTACTTCGTGTCGGGCCGGGCCGTCATGCTGCTCTGCTGCACGAGGATCGGGAACGGCACCATCACGGCGCGGGCCGCAATCTGCTTGACGTGCGTTTTGCCGAGGTCGTTCAGGTCGGTCGAGTTGCCGGTCCATTCGTGTTCATACACGACGAAGTCGGAGGCCTCGGCGTTCGACTCCTGCTGCTGCCAGACCGGGTCGCTGAGCGTACCCAGCGGTGCCGGGTAATAGCCGGCTGCCGCGTTGTAACAACGGTCCTTCTTCTTGCAGCAGTGGCAACCGGAGGCCGTGACGGCAACCAGTGCCACGGCAGTGAACAAGGCTGTCATCTGGCGTTTCGACATGACTGGGTCCCCCCCTGGACATCCGGCTTCAGGCCGGCCGTAGTGCGAAGTATCGGGCTGGTGTGATGGATTGAATCGGGTGTAGCGATACGCGCCGGTGTGAGCGGGCTCAGTGTGCGAAGCCGTGGTTCCCCTGGATATAGTAGTTCTGCGAGCACTGGGCATTCCGTCCGGGGAAAGGTGCACCGGCGCGCTTCATCTTGGACTTGTAAATGGGCCAGACGGTGCTGCGGTGGTAGACGCCCGGGTCGCCTTCGATGTCGCCGTACCAGAAGAACTGGAGGTCATCCGGCTCGGTCACTTCCATGCCGGGCAGGATGGTCGGCGCCTGATCGGGCTCCAGCGGATGCACCAGTTCGGGCGTAACGAGGATCAGGAGTTCGGTCTCGTCGCGCGAGATGCTCTTGTTCGACAGCAGGATGTTGAGACCGGGCACGTCACCGAAGTGGGGGACCCGCGAGTTGTCGCCGCGCTGGAAGTCTTCCATCAGCCCGGCGATGGCGAGAACCTGGCCTTCACGCAGATCGACCGTGGTGGCCGTCGTACGGGTGTCGAGGCCAAAGACTCCTCCGACCGCATTCTCACGATTGAGGGAGCTGAACGTCGGCGCGACATGCAGACGGATGCGGTCCTTGTCGAGAACGGTGGGCGTGAAGGCGAGCTGTGTACCGAATCCCTTGAAGTAGGTCGTCGCAGCCTGGGCGCCGCCGACCCCGACGACGGTCGGGACGGCAAACTCACCACCCGCCAGGAACGTGGCCGGATGCCCGCTGAGCACCACGAGGTTCGGTTCCGCGAGGATTTTGGCGGAGCCGTTCTGGGCCAGCCATTTGAGGATGAGGTCGAAGCTCCCCTCGTGGAACGTGCCGCTGGCAAAGATATTGGCCCCGCTGGTGAGGACGGAACTGAGGATGAACTCCTTGATGTCGAAGTTGAAGTTGGCCCCCATGGACCGCACGGCGGAGCGCTTGAGTTCGGCAATCCGCACCTTGAGCATGACCTGCTTTTCGCCGGGGACCTCGAGCATGCTGATGATGGTGGCCGGCGGGAGGGTCGACGCGTCGGGGAACGGTTCGGACGCGGCGCCCTGGGCGACGAGGTTGCCGGTGCCGCCGCTGCCATACCCGTTCATGTTGACCGTGCCGCCGTTCTCGCGGACGATCGACATGATCTGCAGGGCCTCTTCCTCGTCGCGGGCCTGGCCGCGGATGATCACCTTGTCGGCGATGGGGATCAACTGCACGCGGCTGTTAGGCCACATCTCGTTGATCATGGCCTCCAGTTCGCTGTATTCCATCCGCCGCTTGTCGTCCACCGCGTCGTCCTTGACCACGGTG
>CAZWGW010000355.1:1960-7190 GCA_964633565.1 uncultured Planctomycetaceae bacterium | reverse complement strand
GATCCGCGGGAACCCCGACCAGTGGCAGGGCGGCAAGTTCGTCCACCCGCACGACGCCTGTTTCGACAAGGAGGGGAACATTTACGTCGCCGAGTGGGTGGCGACGGGACGGGTGTCGAAGCTGCGACGGGTGGGATGAGAATGCAAGTCCTGTTTCGTCGAGTGCTGATCCTGCTGTGGTGTTGTGCGGCGGCGGTCCGCGCTGACGATGCGCGGGCCGTCATCGTCACGCTCGGCGACTCCATCACCAAAGGGGTCCGCACCGGGGTTACGGCCGAAGAGACGTTCGCCGCGCGGCTGCAGGTGCTGCTCAAGGAGGAGGCCGACATCGACGCCGAAGTCGTCAACGTCGGCATCGGCGGCGAGCGGACCGACCAGGCGCTTGTGCGGCTGGAGAAGGACGTGCTGGCGAAACGACCCGCGATCGTCACGGTCATGTACGGCACGAATGACAGTTACGTCGACAAGGGGAAAGATGCCAGCCGCATAACTGTCGACGAGTATACCGCCAACTTGCGGGAACTCGTGAAGCGGCTGCGCGCGGCCGGCGTGAAGCCCGTGCTGATGACCGAACCACGGTGGGGTGAGCAGGCGTCGCCCAACGGCGTGGGCGAACATCCGAACGTGCGGCTGGAAAAATATGTGGAGGCGTGCCGCGCGGTGGCGAAAGAGAGCGAAACCCCGCTGGTCGACAATTACGCGCACTGGTCGGAGGCCGTCGAGAAGGGGACCGACCTGGGGGCGTGGACGACGGACCAGTGCCATCCGAATGCGAAAGGGCACGCGGAGATTGCGCGGACGATGCTGCCGGTGGTGCGGAAGGCGGTTGAGAGTCGATCGCGCGTCGGTGCGCCGTGAGACTCAGGACGCTCCCCTGCGGGTCGCGGCTAAACGAGTGCGCGTACTGCACGTCGATTACAGCAGTTCGAGCGTCGGCATCGTGGGCGTTTCGAGCACCTGCTTTGCGACTTCAATCGCCGTTCGCTCGCACACGTTGAGCAGCGCGGCGCGGACCGGACTGTCCGCGGCGTAGAGCTGCGCGATCCGGCCGTCGTCCCCTTTGATCCGGATCGACGCGTCGATCGGGATCTCGCCGAGGAACGGGATGCCGAGTTCCGCCGCCTTGTTCCGCGTGCCGCCGCGGCCGAAGATCTCGCCACTCATGTTCTCGACCATGCCCAGCACGGGTATCTTCACCGTGCGGAACATGGTGACGGCCTTGACGGCGTCGAGCAGCGCCAGTTGCTGCGGCGTGCAGACGACGACCGCGCCGGCCGCCTGCACCATCTGCGACAGCGACAGCGCCACGTCGCCGGTACCGGGGGGCATGTCGATGACCAGGTAGTCGAGCTCCCCCCATTCGGTGTGCTGCAGGAACATGGTCAATTGCTTGTGCAGCATCGGACCGCGCCAGATGACGGCCTGGTCTTTTGTGATCTGGAACCCGATCGACAGCACCTTGAGTCCCTGCGCGTCGAGCGGCTGGATACGGGGGACGAGTTGACCGTCCGGTGTGCGGACCTCCGTGGCCGTGAGTTGTCCCTCCACACCGACCAGGTGCGGCACACTCGGTCCGTAGACGTCGGCGTCGAGCAGGCCGACCTTCGCGCCGTACTCCTGCAGGCCGAATGCGAGCGCGGCGGCGACGGTGCTCTTGCCGACGCCCCCCTTGCCGCTGCCGACGGCGATGATGTTTCGGACCTTCAGGCCGATGTTTCCGCCGGATTCCTTCCCCTTCACCTTCCAGCCGAACTCGACTTCCACCGGACCGGCCGAGGGGACCCTGGCCTTCACGGCCTCTTGCGCGGCCTGCGCGATTCGCTCGCGGCCCGGGTAAGCGGGGGTCGGCAACTCGATCCGGACATGGACCGTATTGCCGCGGGTTGAGACTTCCTTGAGCATCCCCAGCGCGCCTAATGTCCGGCTCATCTCCGGATCGAGCACGTCCTGCAGGACGCCGCGCACCTGTTGTTCGGTCACACCCGGATCAGCCATGTCTGTTCACGCGCCTTTTCCAGTTGTCTGCGGCATAGCCGCGCCAAATCCTCGCCGGCGATCTGTCCGCCCACAAACGCATCGGCACCCAGTTCACGGACGCCCCATTCCAGGTCCGACAGCTCGGACTCTGCGACGACAATGACACCGCGGTCACACCCCGCCGTCCTCCGCCGTGCAAGGCAGTGCAGGACGTCGGCGGGCGCCGCGCCCAACTGCAGCACCGCCACGTCAGCCCGCAACGCATCAGCCGCCGAACGGCAGCCGCGGATCGCAACCGGCACGTCGCAGAACTGGCGCTGCAACTCCGGGGTCCACCAGGGGCGCCGTTCAAAGACGGCGACCGAGGCCAGCGGCTCCGGGCCAGCGTGCGACGGGACACTCATCTCGAGCGCGATTCTAGACGTCCGCCCGCCGCCCGACAACGAAGACGCCGCGGCAGTTTATCGGGCGGGAATCGCCCGCAGAACGTCGGCGACCGGGGCGCGGTCACCGTGGGACTTGCTGATCTTCGCGTATTTCACCGTACCGTCCTGATCGACGACGAACGTCGACGGGTAGGCCGTTTCCCGGGGTGCATCCCACCGCAGATGCCAGGCGTTCGTGAATTCGTAGTCCGGATCGGTCACAAGGTCGAATTCCACGGGCAGTTTCGATTTCCCCAGGAATTCCCGCGCCCGCTGGTTCAACTCGTCCGCAGCGCCGGGGTAGACCAATACGACCCGCGTACCGGCATCGCGGAATTTCGAGGCGTTGGCGACCAGGCTCGCAACCTGCCGAGTGCACAGCGGGCACTGATAACCGGGGTATCCACGGAGCATCACGACGACGACCGGCCCCTGCTCACGAAGTGTGGACAGTTTGATCCTGTTTCCGTCCAGCTTTGCGAGTTCGAAGTCCTCGGCTTGTTCGCCGACCGCGGGTGGCGCGCCGCGTTCCGCGGCCAACGATTGGCGGCAGCACGCCGCGGTCAGTGCCGTCAAGAGGACGATCGTGGAAAAAGTCATGATCCGGCTGATCATCGTTGCGTTTCTCCTGAGATTGCAGAGGGTTCGTCCGAACGGTGAGTTGCAGTCACGCGCCGTTGCAGCGAATGTGCGCGCAGCCCGCCTGTATTCGTTATGATGCGCGTGTCGGGTCTGTGGTTACGATTCGATTTCGACTCGACCTCGGCGTTCCGATTCGGCAGGGGACAGGATGGCGGTGATTGGAATAGGACTGATCCTGGCAGTGCTGCTGCTCGTCGGCGCGGGTGTGGCCATCTTCAGCACGATGAAAGGTTCCAGGACCGTCACCTGGGTGCTGGCCGGACTGCTCCTGCTGGTGCTGGGGACCGGCGTGGCCGTTCTGCTGATGAAACCATCGGCGCTGGAACTGGAAGTCGTCGGCCCTCCGGGGACGGCCTTCGTTGGTGAGATTACGGTTGATGGAAATTCCCAGACGATCAGCGGCACCGCACCAATGGCATTTTACTACCCTGGGCGGCAGATCGAGTATCTGATTATTCCGACGAACAACGCGGACAAGACGGAATTAGAGGTTCAGTCCAACGCGACCCGCTTCAAGTCCTTTTACGGCGTCCGCGGCGAACTTGTCCGGGAGGGTCCACTGATGTTCCGGGAGACGGTCGGCGGAGTGGGGGAACCCGACTGGGACGCCGCCGCCAGTCGCCTGCTGCCCGAAGAACCACCGCCGACGGAACAGCCGCCTTCCGATCCGCCGTCGCCGACACCGCAGACGAATTGAGCCTGCTCACGCCAGCGCGGCAGCCGGTTGTTCCAGCCGCTCGGCGAGACTGCCCAGCAGTTCATGGAGAAGTTCGAGCGAATCGCGGGCCTCCTCCTCCGTAATCGTGAGCGGCGGACTGACGCGCAGCACTTTGCCGGCGAGCGGACCGAGCAGGTGAATGCCGTCGCCGCCCGGTCGTCCGAGGTAGCAGGTCCTGACGATCTCGTTCGCGAGCTGCTCCGGCGCCAGCCGGCCGAACGGGGCGCATTCGATGCCGAACACCATCCCCTCGCCACGGACCTTCGCGATCAGGCCGGTCTCCTTGAGCCGCTCAAGGCCGCTGAAGAACAGCTCCGAAATGCGGGATGCATGCTGCAGCACGCCGGTCTGTTCGAATTCGTCGAGTGTCGCGAGGCACGCCGCACACGCCAGCGGCGCGGCGCTCCAGGTGTCGGAGCCTTCGCCATACTTCAGGCTGGCGAGCACGTCGGCCCGGCCGACGGCCGCGTTCACCGGCACGCCGTTCCCCATCCCCTTGCCCAGACAGACGAAATCCGGCTGGATCTCATATTTTTCGAAGGCGTACATCCGGCCCGTGCGGCCAAAGTTGGACTGCACTTCGTCCAGGATGAACAGCACGTCATGTTCGCGGCACCAGGCCTGCAGCAACTGCAGGTACGCCGCGGGAGGATGAAAACTGCCGCCGCCGCCGAGATACGGCTCGGTAATCAGACAGTTGATCCGCCGGCCGAACTGGTTCCACAGGGCCTCCAGTTCATGCCGGTACGGGGAGAGGTCAATTTCCCCGCCGTACTTGCCGACGTCGTCCACCTCGTCTCTCGGGAAGCTGATGAACTTGACCCGCGGGTCGCGGTCGCGGTCGGTCTCGGTGCCCGTGCAGGCGCCGGCCAGGCCCTTCTTGCCATGAAAACCGTAGCGCGTCGCCAGGATCAGGTCGCGCGCTTCATCCCGGTGCAGACAGGCCCACAGCGCCTTCTGCACCGCTTCCGACCCCGAGGCGGCCCAGAGCACGGATTCCATCCGCTCCCCGTATCCGGTGGCGCGGAGGCTGGCGAGCAGCCGTTCGACGGCCTGCGCTTCGACTTCGGTCATCGCGTTGTAGGCGGTGAGCGTCACGGCTTCGAAGTAGTCCCCTTCGCCCGTCCCGGAGACGAGTTCGGGGGTCCAACCCAGGTACCGGCAGAAGCGCTGCATCCAGCGACGGGGGTTGTGTCCTAGATTCACGACGAGCACGCCGCTGGAGTAGTCGTAGAGTCGCCGGTTCTCGGAGGTGAAATGGAACGCACCGGCCGACCGCGCGAACACCGCCTGGGTGGGCGTGAACGTGCGCAGGGCGAGCGGCTCATTCCAGGTGAGCGTCGCCCGGACGCTGTTGGAACGGTTCTCGTGGGGGAATTGAATGGGCCGGTTGTCCATCGGTGATTCCATCTGAGCAGCGGGACAGGTTTCTTCGCGTCTGGTCAGTCCAGACAACTTGGCTTGTAAT